>NZ_JBNHHB010000082.1:0-20937 GCF_059091905.1 Arthrobacter sp. Dra40 | reverse complement strand
GCCGCCCTGACCGAGGGCGCCGCCAACGACTGGATCGCCCAGGCCACCGTCGTCGGGCTCGGCGCCACCGAGGCGACGGGCGCGGTCATGTTCGGGGTGTTCGTGGCCGCCATGACGCTGCTGCGCCTGGCCGGCGGACGGTTCATCGACCGCTGGGGACGCGTGGCCGTGCTGCGGGTCAGCCTGGGCACGGCCCTGGCCGGCCTGCTGCTCTTCGTGCTGGCGCCGAACCTGCCGCTGGCCTTTGCCGGGGCCGTGTTCTGGGGCGCCGGCGCGGCCCTGGGCTTCCCGATGGGCATGTCCGCGGCGGCGGACGATCCCGCCCGGGCCGCGGGCCGGGTGTCGGTGGTCTCCACCCTGGGCTATGTGGCGTTCCTGGCCGGACCGCCTTTCCTCGGGTTCCTGGGCGATCAGGTGGGCCTCCGCAACGCCCTGCTGGCCGTCGCCGCGGTGATGGTTGCCTCACTGCTGACCGCCCCGGCCGCCCGCGAACAGCGCCGTGCGAGGTAGTAGCGGCATAACTGTTATACGAGGGGCACTGGAGGCTGCCCCCGTGCAACGAGCGCCGGCGAAGGGACTTCTTTGCGGCGGCTGCACGCATCTTTCTCGCGGATCCGCGCACTCCGGATGATCAACTCCTTTCCTCCGAAGCTGGCCCGACTTCCGCAGATCAGGCAAACGCGGCCCTGGCATCGCAACTCGTGTGAAGGTCGCCGGCCGCGTTTTTTGAGTTCCCTCACACCCTCTTTACGTGGACTGGAACCAAGCTGATCTTGCCTCTTCTATGAGCGTCGCAACTGCTAGGCCTACTTGTTTTGGCGAACTGCATACGGTTAAGCGTGTGTTAAACAATCTGTTCCGGACAATATCCACAAACGCGACAGCGATCAGCGGGGGCGGCATCGGATACAGCCCGCACGCCCAGGCTATTCTGCAGCGCCCAAAGGCCAGCTCCCGCCGGTGTGCCGTTCCGATACCGGGGATAGGCAAATTGATTCCGGAATCGCTTGATACTACCTTCACAATATGCAAATGTGATTCACATTACGAAGCCGAGGAGAGATAGTGAGTCAACCCAGTGGAGGGCTGCTCGTATCTGGTTCTAAATGACGGCTGACCAGCATCTCAAGGAAGAGAGCCAATGTACGAGATTGAGATCGAGTGCGATGTAGCTGTACCGATGAGTGACGGAACCGTTCTCAGAGCCGACATCTACCGGCCCGCAGGCGATGGTCCCTTCCCCGTACTGATCACCCGCACCCCCTACGGCAAAGGAATACTGAGCGACACCCTGCTCGACTTCAAGCAGATGGTTCGCGCGGGCTACGTGCTGATCCAGCAGGATGTCCGTGGCGCCGCCTCGTCAGAAGGCGAGTGGATGCCGTTCAAGCACGAGATGTCAGACGGCCGTGACACGATTGCTTGGGCCGCGTCGCTGCCTTACAGCAGCGGCAAGGTAGGCATGTTTGGCGGCAGTTACCAAGGCAACACGCAATGGAGCGCTGCAATCTCGGGCGCGCCCGAACTCGTTGCGATTGCACCCGCGATCACGTGGAGCGATCCTGAAGATGGCCTCCTGCTTCGTGATGGAGCGATCGAACTGGGCCTCAACGGCTGGTGGGGTGTCGGACAGGCACTCGGGCAGTACTTCAGGATCGGTCTGCCCCGGGAGGAGGCTGGAGCCAAGATGATGGCAGCGCTCGATTCCTTCGACAAGCTGGTGCCTGAAGGCTTTTGGGGTCTACCATCGGCGGCGTTGCCCGTGATGGTCGCAACGGGACAGCCCGACCTCGGAGTGGCTCGCGCCTTCGCCGATCGGTCGTCGACGGATGAGGCCCGGGTGTCGAATCGGTACGACAATCTCGACCTGCCGTCGCTCAATTTCGTCGGTTGGAACGACGTCTTTCTTCAGGGCGGACTGGACAACTACATGGGCATGCGGTCCCGCGGGCATACGGCGAGGCTGATTGTTGGGCCGTGGGCGCACACCACAATGTTGTTCGCGTGGACCGGCGGTCAGGTTGGCGAGATCAATTACGGGTCTTTAGCTCAGGCACCCGGCGGACGTTCGTACACCGACATTCAGCAGGAGTGGTACGACCACTGGTTAAAGGACGAGCCAGCCACCCCGGCTCACGAGTCAGGGGTACTGCTATTCGTGATGGGCGTAAACCAGTGGCGGATCGAGCCTGAGTGGCCATTGGAGCGGGCGCATGACACGGCTCTCTACCTCGGCACCGACTCCTCACTTTCTTGGGCGGCACCCGATGCCGATCATGCGGAGTCGTCCTATACTTACGATCCCGCCGATCCGGTGATCACCCGAGGGGGCAACATCACTTTTTCTAGTGAATTCCCCGCTGGCCCGTTTGACCAGCGGGACGTTGAAGCGCGCGACGATGTGCTTGTGTTCACGACCGAACCCCTGGAGAACGATCTGGAGATCACCGGCCGTGTGCGCGCGACGATTTTTGCATCGACCGACGGCCCGTCGACCGACTGGGTCGCTCGCCTCTGCGAGGTCGACACGGCAGGTGTGTCACGCAACATCGTTGACGGCGTCACTCGGATTCGCACCGAGCCCGGATCGGTCGACGAGGTCGAAATCGATCTGTGGTCGACGTCAATCGTGATCCGCGCGGGCCACCGTCTCCGTGTGCACATCACGTCGAGCTGCTTTCCGCGGTGGGACCGCAACCTCAATACCGGCGAACCCGAAACTGAGGGCACGACCATTCGGGTGGCTTCGCAGCGTGTCTTCCATGACCGCACCCGCTCGTCGCGCATCGTCCTGCCAATCGTGGCCGACTGACTTCGATGCCGAGACGTAATGCACAATGTCTGCGCTCCTCCTCTGCGACCTGCTCAATCACTACATTCCGATGCTGCGACTGAGTGTTTTTCAGCGTGGTCAACCCGTTCTGCGGGGGCCGCGGAGACAGTGCTGTGCGCAGCGACGGGCTGCGCCTGCGTGAAGTTCGTCAGGAACGTGGTCAGAAGGTGTCCCTCGACGGATGAGCGGGGAGGGGCCGCGCTCGGATGCATGATCCGGCCTGCAGAACCGATCCAGGTGGATCATCTTCGAGCGGGACCCATGCCGGTGGCGTTGGCTCCAAACGTCGTTGTGTTTGTCCCCGTCCCGGTCCTGCTCCCTGCCCGCCACACCTAGTGTCGGGCAGGGTGGCGTCCCGGCCATTGAAAATGGGGATGTGGTCCTCGGCATTGTCCCGCCGGTGCCATCGTCGGGTGCGTGATCGATGCAGGCGGCGAGCGACGCGAATTCGTTTTCGCCCTTTGTAGGTTCTTCGCACGCCGCTAATCTTCGTCGGTGGCAGCGCGGCGGGCGGCCGCTCACTCTCCGAACGCGGGCCGTTTTTAAGGCGGCAAAAGCGTTGAACAAACGGAAAAGCACCGTGCTTGACGCGCTTTCCTGCGTGTATGACGTTCATTGCTATGTCGGCACACTACCGCCCGCTCCTAGTCTTAATCCTGAACGAGGGTCGGCGCAGAGTTGCCGACGAAGCGCTGACATCGCAGGAGATTCGGTGAACTTTCCAAACATTCGGACTAATGACCCAACTGTCCGCACTACTTCAAAGGGGACTGAACTGGTGGACATGGATAAACCGGCTATCACGGCCGACGAATTTAAGTCCGCATTCCGTAATCATCCTGGTGGAGTCGCTGTCATCACAGCGGACGCCGGCGATGGGCCGGTCGGACTTACCGCAACCTCTGTAATTTCAGCCAGTGTGCAACCCAATATTTTGGCGTTCTCAGTATCTGCGTCCTCGTCCAGTACCCCGACCATTCGCAAGGCAGACACCGTAGTTGTGCACTTGCTCAGCGTCGAACAACTGGACATCGCCAAACTCTGCGCGACGAGCGGAATCGATCGGTTTGCAGACACCTCCCAGTGGTCCCGTCTCGAGACTGGAGAACCCTACTTTCCATCCGTCCAGGCTTGGATCCGAGGCAGGATCGTAGATTCCATGGCTGCGGGCGGATCGGCCATCGTGGCCGTTGAGGCGCTTCAAGCGTCGCCGGGCCTGGCCGGCGACGCGCTGCAGGGAAGGCCACTGGTGTACCACAACCGGAACTGGCACGCCCTCGGCGAGGCATTGCAGAACTGAAACACCCTGATAGCAACGAAGCAACAGTTTCCGAAGAGAATGCGGCTGCTCTCGAGTGACCGCGTGGGTGCTGCCTTAGTGAGTGTTGTTCTCGGTAACGTCAGTAACTTGGCCGTCCAAGCAGATATGTAACCCAGCAGCCATGTGGCTGGAAGCCCTGTAGCGGAAGATGTCAGATGAAAAACTTCATTAATCACGTCGATCATGTGGCGTACATATCAAAGTGGGAAACGGTTGAAGCAAATGTCGCCCAACTCGAGGCTCTCACCGACGCCACCATGGAGCGCTCGGAACGTTCTGATTTAGGGTGCGTGATCTACGTCGACTGGTCCGCCGGCCTGGAGATAGTCGCACCTATGCCGGAAAAGAACGAGCTAAACCTAGCTCTCCATGAACGGTTGCAAAACCACGGCGAGGGCCTGTTTGCGATGGTCTACGGCGTCGAGGATCTTGAAGCGCATAAAGCCAAGATGGAAGCCAAAGGTTTCGAGATTAGCCCGCTCGTAGAAGCCCATCCGAAAGACCCCTGGTTTGAACGTTTGGTGTTGCGGGAGCGGTACGCGCCGCAGTTCATGAACGCCTGGATGGTTTATAGCCAGATTGACTATCCCGATGGCGAGATTCGGTTCGTCGACGTGACGCGCCGGGCACCAGACGCATAACGAGCGCCGGTAATACAACTAATCTGCACTAGCGGTTCGAAGGGTCAACACCGGCGCTGCCCCGAATGGAAGTCAGCTGACTCGATCCGGGGCGCTTGCGGGAACCACCCCCGTTTGCGGTGCCCCGGCCTAGCCCGGGCTCTGGCTTTCGAACGCGGCTGGGCCAGACCTCCCTAACTCCAGCCACACACAGACTGGCTATGGCCTAATAGTCCAGATCGCCCGTTCAATACCTATCGCCGAGGTGAGATTTTCGACGTGAAAGAGAGGAACCGTGAAGAGAGCAACCTGGACCGTTCAGGACGGTTCACAACAATTCTGTGTCCAAAATTGGGCGGCATTGCGTCCGGGCGACAGCATCATTCTCAGTCCTAAATCGGGCATCATGGAAGCGGCAACCGTAGACGAGGTTTCGCTTCGAGGCGACATCATCTGGCTGAGACAATACGGTTCCTCAACGCGTCGGCTGATCCACGCATTAGATTACGTCGAGATCTGTTGTAATTCTGATCATTTCCCGGCTTCCCGGGTTGCAGGCCTAATGGGCATCAAATGAGCATCGTGGAAAGGTGATTCATGGAAGGTATCAGATGCATCCAAAGGGCAGCCGAGTCTGACACCCCTACTCAGACATTACGGTTGAGGCTAACGGAAGCCGAAGCCGGATCAGCAGTTTTCGCAGGTAAATTTCCCTCGGAAAGGAGCAAATATGAGTTCAGCCGCCATTGTGCGACAGGGTGTCCTGGCCGACGCCCTGGTCCCCAGCACCGCCTTGGCCAACACCGCGCTGGTTGTCGGCGGTGCAGGTTTGACCGCTGTGATGGCGCAGCTGGCCGTGCCGCTGTGGCCGGTCCCGATCACCGGCCAGACCCTGGCGGTGCTGTTGGTTGGCAGCACGCTGGGCCCAATCCGCGGGATGCTGTCGATGGCCCTGTACTGGGTGGCCGGCGTGGCCGGCATGCCGGTGTTCAGCGACGCATCCTCCGGCCTGGCCGCCGCCGTTGGCCCGACCGGCGGCTACCTGGTGGGCTTCATCGCCGCCGCGGGGCTGACCGGATGGCTGGCCAAGCGCAACTGGGACAAGAAGTTCCTGGGCGCCACCGTTTCATTCTTGGCGGGCACCGTCATCACCTTCGTCTTCGGCATGGCCTGGCTGGCCATTTCCCTGGGCGCCGACCTGCAGCAGACCCTCGAGTGGGGCCTGTACCCGTTCATCATCGGCGGTATCGTGAAGTCGCTGATCGCTGCCGCCGCCATGCCGGCCGCGTGGAAGCTGGCGGCCCGCCTGCCTAAGAACTCTTAACCGGGGCCGTTTGCCCGCTTCTTGGAGGACGCGGAGTGTTTGCTAAGTTCGGACAGGATTATCCGCAGTGACTGCTACTCGACGAGCGATTGCCTGGTTATGCACCTGTTCGCAGCGTGCCGGCGGATACCTGGAAGCATTCTTGCTCGGAGCAGAGGATTTGTGTCACCTACGCGAGCAGAGCTATTCCTCATAACGGCTGTCGTTCCTATAGCAGGAAGCTTCCCTGAACGCCGTTGGCGGCACTCCCTTCCACCGTTTGAAGGCGATCGTGAAACTGGCTGAGTCTGTATAGCCCAGGGCGCGGGAGATTCGCGAGATGGAATGATCCGTGTTCGAGAGCAGGTCGGAAGCGAGGTCGCGCAACGTCTCGTCCCGTAGCTGGGCGAAGTCGTGGCCCGTTCGTTCGAGCTTCCGCTGCAGAGTGCGTGGAGAGACTCGCAGCGTCGCGGCAACATTGGCCAGCTTGCGGTTGAGCTCAGGCGCGGTGCGGATGGCCATCGCGACAGTGTGGGGCCAATCGCCGGTAGACCTAAGGGAGTCGAGGATCTGGTTATCCTCTTTGACCCATGCCGTGTGCTGGAAGGCATTACCAAAGGGAAGCTGGCGCGTTGATATTGCGGGGTCCCACCACATGCGCAGTGCATCGGATCCGCAATCGATGCTGCAGGAGACGTGGGACGAAACTTCGGGGGAGACGTCTGCTAGCGGGGATTCGACCCGGGTAAATGGAAAGGGTTCGCCGTAGATCCACCGGAGGATTCGGGCAGTGACACAGAGCTCGCGGTAAACGCTGAAGGGGATAAGCTCTTCCGGGACATCGGGATAGCTGAACTCGATCCCGGCTACTGTGCCATCCGGTGCCCGTAAAGGCGCACTCTCGATGAGCCCAGGAGCGTAGTCCATGGCAGTGGCAGTCTCTACCCATGACGCAATAGTCGGAGCGGTTACGAGGGCCAATCCGCGAACGCCGAAGGAGCCCAGCGTATAAGCTTGGGCAGCTCGCATCCATAGGTCGACACGATCTCTTGTGAGTGCGACGAACTGAAGCTGAAAGGCCAATTCCTTCTTTGCAGGAATAGTGCCCCCCGCCCGGTTCACGGCGTCGGGGGCGATATCCGCTTTTGCGAGTGCAGTTCGCCAATCGAGCCCTGCATCCTCCAACACTCCGCACAATGCATGAACACTGAAGTTTGGGACTCGCAAGTTCTCATACGAACTTAATTTCACCTTTGCACCCTTTCGCCGCACGGAACGGGCCAGACAAAACTCGCCCGGGCGCGGGGACGAACGGTCATATCCTCATCCTGGGCTGCAGCGGAACCGCCGCAGCGGCAGGGTCACGATGTGAAGTATGTCATACGCGGCAGCATCTGCCGCCAGCCAGCAATGCGGCTGCGTAATAACGTCGATACGCGGCTCCGGGGCTTACCGAGTCTCGGTGGCACTTGATTTCACCATGTGAGTATGATTTCCACATGGCAAGCACACGTGAAAAGCAAACCGCAAGCGAGGATGAGGCACCGAAGGACTTGGTTCAGTCGGTGGTGCGCGCACTGACGATCATCGATGTCATTGCAGCGTCGAAGGAGCCGATGCGTGCGCAATCGATCGCGCGCAAGATCGGTCTTCACCTCGCTACTACTTCGCACTTGCTCACGACCCTGGTTCATGTCGGTTACCTGGAACGCAACGAGCGCGAGTACAAGCTTGCGGCGGGCAAAATCCTCGACCTGGGTTCGCGCGTGGAAGAAGACTGGCGCCCCTCGCCTCAGGCGCTAGGTCTTCTCAGAATGGTCGTCGACGCTACCGGAGAGAGTGCGTACCTATCCGCCTGGCAAAACGGCAGCGTTACTATTGTGGCCGTTGAGGAAGGAAGTCACGCTGTGAGGGTGGCGGACCTTCGAGTCGGTGTTTCCGGCGATATCCATGCGCGCGCATCCGGGAAGGCCCTCCTTGCCTTCGGTCCAGAAGCGCAACTTGAGCAGATCCGATCGCTTGATGGCAAACTTCCCCTGCGAACTGAGCATACAATCGCCGCACTTCCTGAACTTCTCGCCGATCTCGAACTGACGAGATCACGTGGCTATGCACTCGACAACCAAGAATATGCACTGGGCGTTTGCGGCATGGCAGTTCCGCTCTTCGAAGGAGCACAGTGGCCCCGCACCGCGCTGTCGATCACGGTCCCTCTCCATCGCTTCGCCAAGTCCGAGCACTTCGAGAAGTGCATAGAAGTCCTGCTGGAAGCCCGTCGCATAGACACTGAGGGAGATCACTGAACTGATTGGGTGGCTGTCGGTTTAGGGCAGCCACCCAACGCCAGTCGGCAACCGCGCCACTCCGCGGCTCTCCTGTGGCGTCTCGCCTCCGTGTGCGGTCAGTGGGAAATGAATCCGCCGTCGATGACAAGCTCGGCACCGGTGATGAACTTTGCCTCGTCTGAGGCAAGGTAAAGCATGCCGTACGCGATGTCCGAGGCCTCCCCGGCGTGCGGCGGCAGAGGAACGGTCTCAGGGTTGGCCAGCGTTTCCCTTGTCAGACCGTAGCCACGGGTCATGCCGGTGTCGATCGGGCCGGGGTGCACCGAGTTCACCCGGATGTTGTCCTTTGCGAACCACTGGGCAGTGTGCTTCGTCAGGGAGCGAACCGCGCCCTTTGAAGCCGAGTACGCCGCACTGCCACCGTCCGAAGCGCCCCCGACCATCCCGGCGATCGAGGAGACGTTGACGATGGAGCCGCGGCCGGCGGCCTGCATGGCGGGGATGACGCTCTTCATCCCGAGCCAGGGTCCGGTGACATTAATCGCCATGACCTTATTCCAGTCCTCGAGCTCGGCTTCGAGAACCCCCTTCGGCATGGCTATGCCGGCGTTGTTGACCAGGATGTCGATCGTGCCCCACTCGGCCAAAACGTCGTCAACCACACGCTTCCAATCCTCAACGGAGGAGACATCGTGTGTCCGGGCGAGGGCCTCCCCGCCATTAGCAGTGACTTCATCGACTGCGCGTCCGAGTGCCTGCTCGGAGATGTCCGTGGCCAACACCCGCGCCCCTTCGGCCGCGAAGAGCTGGAGGGCGGAAAGCCCCATTCCGCTGGCGGCACCGGTGATAATGGCGACCTTACCGACTAATCGTGACATCTTCGTCTTTCTTCCGTTCAAACTCTTCCGCCTCGGCTTACCGCAGACGCTCGTGCAGGCTTAACGCTAAGGCGGGCAGCACCGGGTCGCCATGACAAAAGCCGCCAACCATGTCGGAAATCGTGACACTAGGGAAGTTCTCGACAAGCGAGCGCGGTGCCCGTCACTAGACTGTGCGCTCAAGGCATGTCCCTTGGGTGGGCGAAAAAAGACTCAGAGAATGGCTCCTGCGCGATCCTACGACGGTAGTTTCATAATATGAGGGTAACCATCGCAAAGTAGTTGACACGGGCCAAAGTCGTGCCGTAAGAATGACAATATGAATGTTTCCCCCGCATTAAGAAAGTTGCTGGCCGGACGGGATGATGCCTCCGGCTCCGGCGACTTTTCCACGGCTTTGCCGTCGGCCGGTACTCCATTGGGCTCCACCCCGCTGGGGAGTGTCGGGCAGGTGGGGATTTTAGTGACCGACCTCGACGCGGCGATGGACCTTTTTGGCCACGCCTTCGGCATTGAGGAGTGGCATTGTTACCACTACGACCAGGAGTTCTTGCCTTGGTCCCGCCTAGGGGAGGAGGAAGGCGCATTCGCTATGAAGCTCGCCATGGGCGGCTCCAACCCTCAGGTCGAGCTCATCCAGCCGCTGGCCGGCCCGAGCATCTACGAGGACTTCACCGAGCGGGACAGGATGGGCCTCCACCACCTCGGCGTATTCGTCGACAACCTGGATGCCGCGATCGCGCTGATGACGGAGTCGGGCTACCGAGTCACTCAGACGGGGCGCGGCTATGGCCTGGCCGGGGATGGCGGATTCGCTTATTTTGACACAGACCGCGATTTCGGCGTGGTGATCGAGGCAATCGAGGTCCCCGCCCGCCGCAGGCCGGCGACCGTGCGACGGACCGGAGGAAAGTGAATGTTGGACAATATCGCCATTCGACGCGCCCTGCGCATCGCTAATCCATTACATGCGGAAAGCGTGGCAGTCGTTGGTCCCTCTCGCGACCCATGGAAGACCTCGGGCCGGACGCTTGATTACCTCGCGCGCCTGGGATTTGGTGGGCGCTATTACGCGGTCAGTAGTGTGCATGAGGAAGTGCTTGGTGTCCCGACGGTTGCTTCGCTCGCCGATCTCCCCGAAGTGCCCGACATTGCCGTCCTCGTGGGTCCAGCCGACAGGGTAATAGACGACCTTCGCGATTGCGTGGCGCTCGGTGTTCCCTTCGCGGTCGCGTTTGCCAGCGGGTTCGGTGAGACCGGTCGGCACGACCGGGACGAGATGCTCCGTGCTGAATTGGCGAAGGGGACCACGCGGCTTATCGGGCCCAACTGCATAGGCTTTATGCATGTCGGTCGATCGTTGACCGCTACTTTCTCTTCGGTCCTGCAGCGTACCCAAATCCCGGCTGGCCACGTGGCGCTGTTCACCCAGAGCGGCGGACTCGGAAACGCGCTCATGCAGTCTCTCGTCGCGCGCGGCGCCACCGGGCTGAGTGCATGGGCCAGCTCCGGAAACGAGATTTCACTGGGCTTCACCGACTGGGCCGAGTGGTTGACCGCTGAACCGGAAACGCACGTGCTCGCGTGCATCGTCGAGAGCTTCGGTCCGAAGGACGACCTCGAGGCTGCTGCCGCCGCCGCCGGGAGCCGCGGTGTCCCGGTCATCGTCCTCAAACTAGGACGTTCGGCCCGCGGCGCGCTCAGCGCGCAGTCCCATACCGGCAAGCTGGCAGGCAGCGGCCGGGTGGCGCAAAGCGTGCTCCGCCACCGTTTCGGAATGGTATGCACGTCACCCGAGGAACTCCTCGATCTGGCGGAAGCCTTCGACGTCTTCCACGGAAGGCTCTCTGGCTTCGACCACGAGCTGACCGTCGTCACCACCTCTGGCGCGCAGGTCGGGCTCTGGAACGACTTGGCTGAGGACCGTGGTTTGGGCTTCCGCCAGCTTGAACCGGAGGCGCTGCGCTCGATCAGTGAAGCGGTGGGCAGCGATCATCTCAGCAACCCCGTCGACGTCGGAGTCCAGTCGACTACCGCCGACTACCTTCGCATTGTCGACCGCGTCGTTGGTACGACGCCGGACGGCTGGGTCATCGTGACCGCGACCCGGCTTGCCCACGACTTCGACGAGTTGGTCGCCGGCATCGCCGCCATGGTGATCCCGGCCGGCGTGCGCGTCATCGTTGTCCCGCTGTCAGAGGACGACCGCGTCACCCCGGCCCAGGCCGGGGTCCTGCGTGGGGCCGGAGTGCTCTCACTTCCCACCGCAGGGCGTGCGCTGGATGCGGTCGCGGCTGCCGCCTCCTGGGCCCAGGTCCAACGCGTGCGCGCCGACCGCGGTGTCCTTGTCGGCACGGCATTGAAGGCCACCGCATCGGACGAGACCCGCCACCTCAGCTGGCGGGAGGCCGCCGGATCCCTTGCTGAGGCAGGCGTTTCCGTGCCGGCGAGTCGCGCCGTCCGCAAGGTTGAGGACGCCGTACGCGCGGCGGAGGAGATTGGTTTCCCGGTCGCGATCAAGATCGATGATGCAGAGATCCTTCACAAGGCAGACGTCGGCGGAGTGTTCATTGGCGTCGAGAGCCCCGATGCGGCGCGGGCCGCTGCGAACCAGCTCACGGGCCTTCAAACGGAAACCGCCACGATCTCGGTCCAGGCAATGGCGTCCGGAAAGACCGAGGTCCTGGTGGGACTGCGGCGCGATCCCGAGTTCGGCCCGGTCCTCGTCGTCGGCACCGGAGGTGGGATGACGGAAGCGATCGACGACATCCGGATCCTTCCTCTCCCCGTATCCCGTCCGGAGGTCCGTGATGCAATTTCCGCGGCCCGGATCGTCAACGCCAGCCTGCGGAAGGATCCCGGGGCGAAGACCCTCGAAGCGCTCACCAGCACGGTGATGGACATCCTCACCTGGGCCGAGCAGCGCGGAGACATTCACGAGTTCGAGTTCAATCCGATCCTGGCTGATCCGGAAACAGCCACCGTTACCGTCGTCGACGCAGTCGTGTCGGTCAACAACACTCCAGGAGGAGCAACAAAATGAGTACCACCACCACAGCCGTACCGGCGAGGCAGATCACCGATGAAGACGTCGCCTACATGAAGAGTTTCATTGGCACGTCAGCCGTAGTTGTGCAATGGAACGAGGAGGCAAGCACCGACTCGATCCGTCACTATGCATGGGGAATCGGTGACGAGAATCCGCTGTGGCTCTCCGATTCGTACGCGCAGACAACGCGTTTCGGTACGCGGGTCGCACCCCCCACGTTCCTCTACTCCGTGTGCGACGCCGAAGTGGCGATGGGGATGATCGAGGGAATCCAAGCTCTCCACCTTGGTGCCGACGTCGAATTTCACCGTCCAATCAGGCTCGGCGAACGGGTGAGGGCCCGCGCCTTCGTCGAAGACGTTCGCGAACGTGAGGGCCGGCGCTCAGGCCGATTGGTGGAGCAGGTCGGCCGCACCGACTACTTCGTCGGTGAGGAACTGGTGGGGACCGTCCGAAACACCATTGTCTGCGTGGCCCGAAGCTCGGAGGGCCAGCGGATGCACGAACCGCGCGATCCTCATGTGTACACGGACGAGGAGAAGGAAGAGATCCGCAGGGCGATCCTCGCGGAGGAGATCCGCGGCCAGCGCACCCGCTTCGCGGAGACGGTGTCCGTCGGTGACGTCGTCCCGCAGGTCGTCAAGGGTCCGCTGGACCTCATCACGATGACCGCGTACTACGCCGGAGCTATCGGTACCGCTGGCTACCGCGGCGTCGAGACCCGTGTGCGCCAGCAGGAGCGGGTGCGGAACGGCGACCCGAGCGCGCCGACAAACCTGGGTCCGGAGCACTTCCTTTCTGAGCCGTTCCCGAGCCTGGGGCATCAGGATGCCGCTATGGCGCACGCGATCGGGATGCCGGGTGCGTACGACAACGGGAACCAGCGCGTGTCGTGGATGGCGCACTGTGTCACTAACTGGATGGGCGACGACGCTGACCTGGTCTCGCTGTCGGTCCGCATCAAGCAGCCGAATATCTTCGGCGACACGCAATGGATCGGCGGCGAGGTCACCCGGGTCTTCCGCGACGAGACCCACGGTGCATGCGCCGAGGTCACCGTGAAGGCCGTGAATCAGCTCGGTGACGAGACCACGAGTGCTGTAGCAATCGTGTCGCTGGTCGAGGCCTCGGCCTGACCGAATTCACGCGGCGGAAGCGCTGACGATCTCCTGAATCGTCAGCGCTTCCGCCATGTCAGTGCATCGTTCCGAGGGCGGCGGTGAGCTGTTCATCCGTTGTGCCATCGTTCAGCGGCGGAGCCCCGAGGCCAACTTCCTTAACGGGTGTTCAGGGTTTCCAGAGTTTGACTGAGGAATCTGCCTCATAGGCCTTGCCCTCCGGAAATGAGACGAGCTCGAACTGCATGTCCCACGGCGACAGGAAGTACACCCACCGCTGGCCTGCGCTTGCGCCGGAGCTGCGGGTCGGTTCGCCGAGGACTCGGACGCCACGTGCTTTGAGGTAGGCGACAGCTTCGTCAAGATCGTCGACGTAAAAGGCGATGTGATGCCCACCGATGTCACTGTTGAGGGGCTGAATCCGGCGTTGGCCGGGGGACTCGTAGTGAAAGACCTCAAAGTTGGCCCCGTTGAAACACCGATAGAAGCGGATCTGTTGCATTACCGTCTCAGGATCCACGTTGAGTTTGGTGATCATCAGCTCCGGATTGCGGGGATAGGGACCCAACGTGTACACGTGGTCGCACCCGATGACGTCCACCAGGAAATCGTGGGCCTGCTCCATGTCCGGCACCGTAAATCCGATGTGATCTGTCCCAGTGATGCCGGGGAGACCGCGCCGTCGTCCGTAACCGTTGCTGTCCTGCATGGCATTCTCTCCCTGTCTCGATTGGTCAGTGGCCGAAAATTTCCGGGTGGTCCTCCAAGGCGGTGCGAGTCTTCCGCACGTGCATGGCCAAAAGATCCTCGGCCGAACGGGCGTCCCTCCGCGCGATACAAGCCACCAGCAGCCCGTGCTCCAAGTGCGTTTGCTGCAGCCCTTCGGTCCCAATCATCTGGACATAGGCCCTCCGATAGTGCTGCGTTGTGTTCCACAGGCGTTCCACCATCTCAAGCAGAGTAGGCATTCCCGCGGCCTGAAAGCTTAGAAGGTGAAAGCGTCGGTCCAAGTCCACGAACTCCTCGACGGAACGAGAGTTTTCCATCATCGTCGCGAGTTGGTCGAGTTCGTCAACGGTGCTGTCGTCAATGCGCTCAACAGCTAGTCCCAAGGCTAGTGGTTCGAGTCGTTCTCGGATCAGGTAACTCTCTTGGCATTCCGATAAATTCATGCTGCTGACCCACGCCCCGGTAGAGGCCACGAGTGTCACCAAACCGTGCGACTCCAGCATGCGCAGTGCTTCGCGAATAGGTAGCCTACTCACCCCGAACTCCTCCGCGATCTCTTCCTGCCGGATACGTGTACCAGGGGACAGGGATCCGCGGAGGATTCGTCCTCGGAGCTCGTCGGCGATGCGTTGACTCGCCGCACTCGACTTCTTATGCAAGCTGCTTCCTTTCGGAACGTTTGTTGTGGTTATTCCGCTGCATTGGATCCATTAGGGGCGAAATATTTCTATCTTGCACAGGCAAGAGGCCCGTATTGGATCCAATCTATTGTATCTTGGGGAGTACATCACAGCCCGTGATTCCCCTTGTCAACCCACTTTGGGAGCCCTGATGACGACCTCCACCCCTCTGGCCTTGTCTACTGACTGCACGGAACTGCGCACGTCACGTGACGATTGGGACGCCGCACCGACCGGACTGCTTGAGACCATGCTGGTTCAGCTGAACGTGGTGCGGATCTTCGAGGAGGAAGTCCTGCAATTAGCAGGTGAGGGCCTGGTCCATGGCCCCGCTCATTCCAGTATCGGGCAGGAGGGTTCCGCCGTCGGGTCCGTCCTTGCCCTCTGCGGGGCTGACGGGGTCAACGGGACGCATCGCGGCCATCACCAGTTCCTCGCCAAGGGTTTGTCCTACCTTCGCCCGGAAGGCATGAACATTGTCGACGGCATCAAGGACGACGACATCGTTGAGTTCCTCCGGCGTACTATGTTCGAGATTCTGGGATTGAAGGACGGCTTCAGCGGGGGCCGCGGGGGATCAATGCACCTGCAGTGGCTCGAAGCCGGAGCCCTGGGCACCAACGCCATCGTGGGCGGAGGCGTGCCTCTGGCAGCCGGAAATGCTTGGGCGCAACGCCACGATGCCGAGGTCGCCGCAGCAGCGGGGACCCCAGAGGAGATGGGTGTGACCGTCACCTACTTCGGCGACGGTGCGTCTAATATCGGCTCCACCTTGGAGACATTTAATCTCGCCGCCGCGTGGCACCTGCCTCTGGGCTTTTTCATCGAGAACAACCTTTACGCCGTCTCCACGCACGTCGCTGAAGTCACAGGCGAGCCTCGGCTGGCGGCGCGCGGGCCAGGCTTTGGCATCAAGTCCTGGCGGGTGGATGGCATGGATCCCTTGGCCGTGTATCTTGCACAACAAGCCGCAGCGGAGCACATGCGAGCTGGCCTCGGCCCCACACTCATTGAGGCGGAGACCTATCGATACTTCCACCAGAACGGGCCGTTCCCCGGCAGCGCCTTTGGCTACCGAACGAAGGATGAGGAAAAACAGTGGCGTGAGCGCGACCCGTTGCAGAAGGTTGCCCGGGCGATGCTCGACCGCGGTCTGCTGACTGACGAACGACTGGAGGATCTGCGGGCGAGGATTACCGAGGTGGTTGCCCGCATCATCAAGGGCATTACCGAAAAGGATCCCGCCAGCACCAAGGGGGCCCGGCGTATCCGCACGGACTTGTGGCCTGACCCGGCTACCGTCGACGCAGGCATACGGGCCGAACCCATGGTTGCCGAACAGGTTTCCGCCGACGAAGCAGTGACCCCCACTGTTCAGCGGCGCTTCGTCGATGTGATTGCCGACGTCCTGGACCGCCGCATGGCCACCGATCCGGGTGTCGTAGTGCTGGGGGAAGACGTGCACCGTCTCAAGGGAGGTACCAACGGCGCCACCCGAGGACTCAAGGATGCCTATCCGGACCGAGTGCTGGGCACACCCATCAGTGAGAACGCTTTTGCTGGCCTCGCGGGTGGGTTGTCCATGACGGGTCGCTACAAGCCCGTGGTGGAATTCATGTACTCGGATTTCCTGTGGGTAGCTGCCGACCAGGTCTTCAATCAGATCGGAAAGGCCCGGCACATGTTCGGCGGCCAGTCGGGGATGCCCGTGGTGCTGCGCTCCAAGGTCGCCATGGGTGCGGGCTACGGATCACAGCACTCCATGGACCCGGCCGGCATTTTCGCCACCAGCCCCGGATGGCGCATCGTCGCGGCCTCGACACCTCGGGACTACGTCGGGTTGATGAACACTGCCTTGGATCTGCAGGACCCCGTTTTGGTGCTTGAACACGTGGACCTCTACGGCACAAAGGGCGAGATCCCGGAAGGTGAGCTCGACTACCGCCTGCCCGTGGGGAAGGCGGCTGTGCGGCGTAGCGGCACCGGCGTGACGGTGCTGAGTTATCTGAACATGGTCCACGTGTCGCTGCAGGCGGCCGAGCAGCGGCCCGACTTGGACGCGGAAGTCATCGACCTGCGATGGCTGGACCGGGCCTCGCTTGACTGGGACACCGTGGGTGCGTCGATCGCCAAGACGAACAACGTGCTCATTGTAGAACAAGGGGCCACTGGCACGTCCTACGGCGGATGGCTTTCCGACGAGATCCAGCGTCGCTACTTCGACCACCTCGACCAGCCCATCCAGAGGGTCACCGGACGGGAGGCCGCTCCCAGCATTTCGAAAATGCTGGAAGCCTCTGCCAACGCCGACCTGGACGACGTCCTGGCCGGCTTCGACGAAGTCGCTCGCAACTTGGGCCTTTCCTGACCCTGCCCCCTCAAAGGACGGAAAACTCCACCATGGCAACCATCATCACCATGCCGGCCGTTGTGGCCGATGCCACCGAGGCCGCCTTGTATGGCTGGCTGGTTACAGTCGGGGACACCATCGCCGCCGGCCAACCTATCGCCGAAATTGAAACAGAGAAAGCCACGGTAGAACTGGAGGCTGAAGCCGCGGGCACTGTCGGGCGGCTGCTCATCGACCCGGGCACCTCCGTGGAGGTAGGGGAACCCATCGCGGTGCTCGTGGAAGCGGACGAGGACGAAGCAGCAATCGACCGCGAAATTGCTGCCGCCGACGGTGCCGCCCGCAGTGCTGCAGAGCAGCCCGTTCCCCAGGACACCGAAGCCCCCACCACTCACCGTGACACCCCTAATGTGGCCGTGGACAGGGCCACGGAACCAGCCTCCGACTCCCAAGGTTCGCAACGCCGTGTATTCAGCTCGCCGTTGGCCCGTAAGCTTGCGAAGGACCTCGGCGTCGACGTGGGGCTGCTGGCAGGCTCTGGGCCTGGTGGCCGGATTCTGCGGCGTGACGTCGAGACCGCCGCTACCCAGCAAACCGCAAGTCCAGCCCCCACTCCGGACATCCCGGCCACGGAATCTGTCGCTGCCGCCTCAACTGCGCCTACCCGCCAGCCGGGGAGCGACATTGAGGAAGCTTACCGGGAGATGCCTTTATCGGGCATGCGCCGGGCCATTGCGCGACGACTCACCGAGTCGAAGACTACTGTTCCGCATTTCTACGTCTCTCTCGATGTAGAAGTGGACAAACTGCTCGGGCTGCGCCGAGAGGTCAACGAGGGGCTAGCCAGCACCGGACAAAAGGCCACAGTCAATGACCTCGTCCTCAAGGCTCTCGGCGGTGCGCTGGTCGACGTACCCGCGGCCAACGCTTCCTGGCACGGCGACAGCATCCGCCGCTATAGCGCTGTTGACGTCTCCGTCGCGGTCGCCACCGAAGATGGCTTGATCACTCCGGTAGTCCGGGGCTTGGAACACTTAGCCATCAGTTCCCTGTGCCGGACGATGAACGACTACAAGGGCCGGGCTGCCGCCGGCAAGATCCGGCAACGGGAGCTTGAGGGCGGGTCGTTCAGCCTGACCAACCTGGGCATGTACGGCATGAAGGAATTCTCTGCCATCCTCAACCCACCCCAGGCCGGCATCCTCGCGGTTGGGGCAGCTGAGCCACGCCCAGTGGTCCGGAACGGTGAGCTTGCCGTCGCCACCGTAATGACCTGCACGCTGTCTGCCGATCATCGAGTAATCGACGGGGCGGTCGCAGCGGAACTGCTGGCCGCATTCAAACGCCGCGTCGAGAATCCCATGAGCATCCTGCTCTAAGCAGCAAGGGTCTTCGATGCGTTTGCTGCGCCTAGGCACCATCTAGTCCAAGAACGGCACCCAGCATTTTTTGCAGGCTCTTGTCGCGATGCGGCATGCTGGTGGCGTACTTCACATGCTTCTGGTTGATCCGGTCCGCCTCCCCGTCGCCTCCACGACGGGGAGAGAAGCGCCATGGGACCGCGTCGAGAGCAGGCAGGTCTACACATCGCCGACGAAAGGGGGCATCAGTGAGAATAAGTTCGTATCAGAACCTGCGAGTACCGAACTTCGGTGTACATGCACTATGCGGAGTGTTGGAGGATGCAGAGCTCGATTGGCGAACTGCACTCGCAAAAGCGGATATCGCCCCCGACGCCGTGAACCGGGCGGGAGGCACTATTCCTGCAAAGAAGGAACTGGCCTTTCAGCTTCAGTTCGTCGCACTCACAAGAGATCGCGTCGACCTATGGATACGAGCCGCCCAAGCTTATACGCTGGGCTCCTTCGGCGTTCGCGGAATGGCATTCTTGACCGCGCCGACCATAACGGCGTGGGTGGAGGTTGTCAGCGACGCAACGGATGTAGGCTTTGCCCTCCAAGAGATCGCGCCTCTCCGGACATCCGATGGCACCGTAGCGGGAATCGAGTTCACCTACCCCGGTGTCCCGGAAGAGCTGCTCCCGTTCAGCGTCTACCGCGACCTCTATTGGAATGTCCGAACCCTCCCGTGGATCTACGGCGAACCCTTTCCCTTTACCCGGGTCGAATTCCCGCTGGCAGACGTTTCCCCCGAGATCTTGGCGCACGTCCCCTGCAGCATCGATTGCGGATCCGAAAGGCTGCGCTTGTGGTGGGATCCCGCAATATCAGCGCGCGAGCTTCCCTTTGGTAATGCCTTCCAGCACGCGGCATGGGTTAAAGAGGATAACCAGATCCTCGACTCCCTTCGGTCTACCGGCGATTGGCCGCACACCGTCGGGATGGCCATCAGGGCCGCCCCAGGGCTCAACCGCAAGCTCGCAAACGTTGCCGCGACGCTGCGAGTCTCTCCACGCACCCTGCAGCGGAAGCTCGAACTCACCGGCCACGACTTCGCCCAGCTACGGGACGAGACCTTGCGCAACCTCGCCTCCGACCTGCTCTCCAACACGGATCATTCCATCTCGCGAATCTCCCGCACCCTGGGCTACACAGACCCAGCCAGTTTCACGATCGCCTTCAAACGGTGGAAGGGAATGCCGCCAACGGCGTTCCGAGAGGCTTCCCATTACAGAAACAACTCCAACTCGGAGGCCTGAGGGCACTTAGGGCAACGCACAACTCTGCTCCCCCGCCTACGGCCAGGCGCGGGCCGAGGCCATGTGCCGGTAACTACCCCGCAAACGTATCTGCATTTTTGACAGTGGAGTCGTCCTTCGCCTGAGCGAAGTAGCGCGTCCTGACCGGGAAGCCGGGCCGTTCGAGCGAATCTGCGCTGCGCTGAAGGGACTCAGTGCGCAGACGGCCCCATCTTCCTACTAAACCGCGCTCAATCATCGATGTGGTCCTAGTTGAGCTCCGGCGAACGCTTCATGGCCGGAAGGGCCAGGAGGCAGCCCGGAAAAGCCGCTGCAGACAAGAAGGCGTGGTGCTGACTGAGCCGACCACCATGCGTAGCCGCTGCATTATTGAGCGGCCCATGCGGCAGGAGGGTTTGCGCGGGGTGCAATGCACAGCATTCGTCCTCAACGCCCCCTCTTTTCCATCGTGAGTTTGGCAGGACGCCCCGGGTTCCCGGATGTTCCTGACAGCGTCAGGGCGCACTCTGCCAACAACTTTTCTTCTCGGAGCCGACCAGCAAAGTGATCTGGCGCACTTTCCTGCATCATTGGCGCCCTCACCTGTGTCGACTTGGAGCCGCCCAATTTAGCGTAGTCATCAACGAAACGCGACAAAAAAGCCGGCGGACTGACGGCGAGAAAACTTACGCGGGCACAGGCGCCTATCGCGAATCCGATCACGTTTCGCCTGATGCGATCCGCCACACGTGTTCTTCAGCTCGAAGCCTAACGAATTTGGGAAATCAATGACCAACAGCCAACAAAACAAGATCAAAACTGCAAGCCCCTTGTGCAGTTCCCCGGAGGCACATCAATCATGAACGATGCATCACGTATCTTCGCCGCTCAGCACCACGCCGGTGAGGTGGAGGAGTATTCGGTCGTTGTGGTCGGTGCGGGGATGGGGGGCATTTATGCCCTTCACCGGTTTGCTGAGCTGGGCCATGATGTGCACGGCTTTGAAGGGGCTGCCGGTGTTGGCGGGGTGTGGTATCACAACGGGTATCCGGGCGCGCGGGTGGATGTGGAGAGCCACAGCTATTCGTTCATGTTCGATCAGGACCTTTACGCGGGGTGGGACTGGAGCGAGC
>NZ_JBNHHB010000081.1:0-21256 GCF_059091905.1 Arthrobacter sp. Dra40 | reverse complement strand
GATCCGAAGATCGGGGCCTCGCTGTTCCGGTGGAGGCAAGGGGACTCGAACCCTAACCCCCTGCTTGCAAAGAAGGGTGTGAGAACGTATGTCTGCTGGTCAGGCTCGATTCTCGGATGACAAGGGCGCACCGTAGGGCGCACTAAGGCTATCTAGGCGGCCTCGTCATCGTCCGAGTCGCCGTCCGCTTCTCTTCAAGGCAGCCACAAGGGTGGCGGGGCTGTCTATGTAGGCGGACCGGCCGACAGAGCCGTACAGGTTCAGCCTTCTTCTGGATCAAGGTCGGCAGCAGCGACGGTTCGAGTTGTAATCACGGGCCAATCCAACCACATTGCGTCCTGCGTCGACGGTAGGTAGCGCCCAACGGAGGAACCCTTGCCAGCGGAGCCGGCCCTCGAACATTCGATCAGCCCCTGGTCACTTCACCAGTTCGAGAAATTCGGTCAGGTCCTTGCCGCACTGACCGTAGTCGTAGACCGTCGTTTCCATTCGCGGCGAGCATTGGACATTGATGCGTGCGGGCATCTTCTCGGGCAGCCGCATGGAGATGACCTCTCCCCACGTCCAGATGTTGGTCCGGATGTATACGTTTATCGTCGAATGCCGGGTCTGGACCCTGGCACCGAGTGGTCCGCTGACGGTATTGCCGGATCGGACGCAAGTCGATGATCGTTAACCAAAACGGCAGATTCGTGAAGAATTTTTCACGAATCTGCCGTTCTGGTTGTTTGGTGAGGGTCTGTCGCCCTACGCCGGCGCTATGTGCAGCAGCGGCAAGAGTTGGAAGGTCACCAGAAGGTTTACCAGGAACCCTGCGATGCCCGTAGCGCCGATGCCGACTGCGGCGCCGGCCAGAGCCTTGCCAGCCCCACGGCGTATTCCCGTTGCACCGAGGATCACGGCGATGATGTTCAAAGCGGTGACGATACCCCAGACGATGGCGGCGAAGGTGAAGAGGTTGTCGTAGTCCCCCCTGGCTGCTGCCTGCCGTGCGGAGATGGGGCCGGCGTAGGTAGCGAACCAGGTGAGCAGTACACCGATCGCTGCGGCTGTAAATGCCGCCCATGCGATTTTGCCGGCCCGCCGACTGGTCGAAACGGGTTGCGCCGGGGAACCCGACCGGGCCTCGGGAGATGTCTGCTGATCGCTCATATTCCGGAGTCTAACTGTGTCGCGTGCCACTCGGACCTCTTGCGTCTGTTTTGACTGGCGGATTTGAAATCCTTTCACCAGCACCAAGGGTGTACCCGGTGGCTCAGCCCTTCAGCCGCCGCCGGACCTCGGTAGGCGCACCGGGCGCACCTAGTCGAGACGGCTGTCAGCTCCCGCATGTTTCCGCAGAGGTCCAAGGCGCACTAGACCAAACACGAATCACTACCAATTCTGTACCGTATACCTACCGGTCAAAGCTGTCGGGAGGGCTGCCTCTTAGTAAGAACATTGGGCACTTCGCTATCGAAAACGGCGCCGGCCTGCGGTTATACAAAAAGGAAGACCCGAACCTTGCGGTTCGGGCCTTCCTTTTCATCCGGTGGAGGCAAGGGGACTCGAACCCCTAACCCCCTGCTTGCAAAGCAGGTGCGCTACCAATTGCGCCATGCCCCCGGAGGGTCCGGCCGGTCCAGCCAGCCGGTTTTTGAGTCATTTGACCTTATCGGTCGCCTGGCTCCAAGCGGTTTTCTCCGCTTCGGATTCCTGCCACTTCTTATAGGCGACGACACCCGCAGCGGCGGCTGCCATCAGCAGCAACTTCTTCAAGATGTCCTCCCGAGAATCGGTGGGATAGGTAAATCCGTGGGCGTACCAGGACTTGAACCTGG
Organism: Arthrobacter sp. Dra40; assembly: GCF_059091905.1. Lineage (NCBI taxonomy): Bacteria > Bacillati > Actinomycetota > Actinomycetes > Micrococcales > Micrococcaceae > Arthrobacter > Arthrobacter sp. Dra40. The sequence goes on along the minus strand of NZ_JBNHHB010000081.1, from coordinate 19,436 downwards.
GACCTCTTCGTTATCAGCGAAGCGCTCTAACCGCCTGAGCTATACGCCCCCTGCCCTTGCGGGCCGAGATACGACTTTACAGCACGCCGGGCCGGAACTTCAAATCGGCTCAGTCGTCCGTCAGCGTGACCCCGATGCCGCCCACCAACGTGGCCGAGATGTTGTAGAGCACTGCCGACAGCATGGCCAGCGCGGTCAGCAGGACCACGTTGACGACGGCGATGATCGTGGCGAAGGACGCAACCTGCCCCAATGAGGCATAGGACCGCAGGTCGAACCCGCCGCCCTCGGTGCCCGCGACTTCCGTCAAGAGGCCGTTGACCCGGTCAAAAATACCGGTGATGTCCAGCGTGGTCCAGAGCACGATCGAGGCGACCACGGTGACAATGCCCAGCGCAACGGACAGCAGGAACGCCATCTTTAGCACCGACCACGGGTCGACCTTACTGACCAGCAGGCGGGCCCGGCGGACCTTGGCCTTCGGGGCCGGCCGGACGAGCCCGGGGCGGGCCGCTTGACCGGCAGCCGGGCGTTGCCCGCCGTTCGCCGGGCGCTGTCCGCCGTTCGACGGTCGCTGGGCCGGCCGGGCGGGCGTGGCACCGCGAGTGGCAGTCCGGGGCGCGTTGGCCGGTTGCGGGCGCGTTCCCGGCCGTGGCGTTTTAGGTGTACTCACTCGTTACCTCCGTTTTCCGGCGCCGGCGCTTCGGCTGTGGACTGCGTCATGTCTGCGTCCAACGGTACTTCATCGGCTGCCTGCAGCGCAGTTTCGTCATCAGTTGTGGCACCGGTTTCGGCATCAGGTGCCGTGTCTGTCTCAGCATCGGGTGCCACGCCGGTTCCGGTTTCGGGAGCCTGCGGTGCGTCAGGATTCTCGTCGTCTTCCTCGTCGCCGCCCAAGCCCCGCTCAGAGTTGTGTGCAACGGCAATGATGCGGTCCTTCTTGTCCGGCTTGGCGAAAATGACGCCCATGGTGTCACGGCCGCGGGCGGGGACGCCGGCGACGGACGAACGGACCACCTTGCCGCTTTCCATCACCACCAGCACCTCGTCTTCTTCCTGCACGATCAGTGCACCGACCAGATGCCCGCGTTCTTCCTGGTACTTGCCCACCTTGATGCCCAGGCCGCCACGGCCCTGGACACGGTATTCATCGGCCTTGGTCCGCTTGGCGTAGCCACCTGCGGTCACAATGAAGACGTAGGAGTCCTCACGCAGGACGCCGGCCACCAGCAGTTCGTCGTCTTCCCGGAACTTCATCCCGGTGACGCCGGATGTGGCCCGGCCCATGGGCCGGAGTGCCTCATCGGTTGCGGTGAAGCGCAGGGACTGGCCGCGCCGGGAGACCAGCATCATGTCATCGGTTTCGGAGACCAGCCGTGCTGACACGAGCTCGTCGCCGTCACGCAGGTTGATCGCGATGACGCCGGCGGAGCGGTTGGTGTCATAGTCCTCCAGCCGGGTCTTCTTGATCAAACCGCGCTTGGTTGCCAGCACCAGATAGGGAGCCTGCTGGTAGTCCTTCAGGTCCATGACCTGGGCGATGTGTTCGTCCGGCTGGAAGGCCAGCAGGTTCGCCACGTGCTGGCCCTTGGCGTCGCGGCCGGCTTCTGCCAGTTCGTACGTCTTGGCCCGGTACACCCGGCCCAGGTTGGTGAAGAACAGCAGCCAGTGGTGCGTGGTGGTGACGAAGAAGTGCTCGACGACGTCGTCGCCCCTGAGCTGGGCGCCGCGGACGCCCTTGCCGCCGCGCTGCTGGGAGCGGTAGTTGTCGCTGCGGGTACGCTTGACGTAGCCGCCGCGGGTAATGGTGACCACCATTTCCTCTTCGGGAATGAGGTCTTCCACGCTCATGTCCCCGCCGTAGCCCATCATGATCTGGGTGCGCCGGTCGTCGCCGTAGCGCTCCGTGATTTCGGCAAGCTCCTCGCTGACAATGGTGCGCTGCGCTTCTTCGGAGGCGAGGATGCGGTTGAATTCCTCGATCATGCGCTCCAGTTCGGCATGCCGATCCTGGATTTTCTGCCGTTCCAGCGCGGCCAGGCGGCGCAACTGCATGTTCAGGATCGCCGAGGACTGCTTCTCGTCGATGTCGAGCAGTTCCATCAGACCGTCGCGGGCATCTTCCGTGGTGGAGGAGGCGCGGATCAGCGCGATCACTTCGTCCAGGGCGTCGAGGGCCTTGAGCAGGCCGCGCAGGATGTGCGCTTCTTCCTCCGCCTTGCGCAGCCTGAAGCGGGTGCGCCGGACGATGACTTCCAGCTGGTGGGTGACCCAGTGGCGGATGAAAGCATCCAGGGTCAAGGTGCGCGGCACGCCGTCGACGATGGCAAGCATGTTGGCCGCGAAGTTTTCCTGCAGCGAAGTGTGCTTGTAAAGGTTGTTCAGCACGACCTTGGCCACGGCGTCGCGCTTGAGCACAATGACAAGGCGCTGGCCGGTGCGGCCGGAGGTTTCATCGCGCAGGTCGGCAATGCCGGAGACCCGGCCTTCCTTGGCCAGTTCGGCAATCTTCATGGCCAGGTTGTCCGGGTTCGCCTGGTACGGGAGTTCGGTAACGACCAGGCAGGTCCGGCCCTGGATCTCCTCCACATTGACCACGGCGCGCATAGTGATGGAGCCGCGGCCGGTCCGGTAGGCGTCCTCGATGCCTTTATGGCCCAGGATCTGCGCCCCGGTGGGGAAATCGGGGCCCTTGATCCGCTGGATGAGAGCCTCAAGGAGTTCTTCCCGGCTGGCCGTGGGGTTCTGCAGGTACCACTGGACGCCGTCGGCCACTTCCCGCAGGTTGTGCGGCGGGATATTGGTGGCCATGCCGACGGCGATGCCCGAGGAACCATTGACCAACAGGTTCGGGAAGCGGGCCGGCAGGACTGTCGGCTCCTGGTTCTTGCCGTCGTAGTTGTCCTGGAAATCGACGGTGTCCTCGTCGATGTCACGGACCATCTCCAACGCCAGCGGCGCCATTTTGGTCTCGGTATACCGCGGAGCGGCTGCACCGTCGTTGCCGGGCGAGCCGAAGTTGCCCTGCCCCAGCGCCAGCGGGTAGCGCATGGTCCAGTCCTGGATCAGTCGAACCAGGGCGTCATAGATGGCCATGTCGCCGTGCGGGTGGTACTGGCCCATGACTTCGCCCACCACGCGGGCGCACTTGTTGAAGGAGCGCTCGGGACGGTAGCCGCCGTCGAACATCGCATACAGCACGCGCCGGTGCACCGGCTTGAGTCCGTCGCGGACGTCCGGCAGGGCGCGCCCCACGATGACTGCCATGGCATAGTCAAGGTAGGACCGCTGCATCTCGGTCTGCAGGTCGACCTGCTCCACCCGGTCGGTCAGGATTTCGCCCTCGACCGGTGCGTCGCCCATGCCATCGGGCAGGTCCGGCGTCTCTTCGTCGCTCATCGTTTAAGTTTCCTTTGCGTCAAAACCTTGTTGCGGGCCGGCCTACCACTGCCCGCCGGTCGTCGGCGGGCAGCGGGGGCGCGCTAAATGTCGAGGAAGCGGACGTCCTTGGCGTTCTGCTGGATGAAGGAGCGCCGGGACTCGACGTCTTCGCCCATCAGCACGGAGAAGGTCTGGTCCGCGGCGGCGGCATCCTCCATCGTCACCTGCAGCAGCGTGCGGTGCTCCGGGTCCATGGTGGTGTCCCACAGCTCTGTGTAGTCCATCTCGCCCAGGCCCTTGTACCGCTGGATGCCGTTCTCCTTGGGCAGCCGCTGGTTGTTCGCGAGCCCGCGGCGCACCGTTTCATCCCGCTCACGGTCGCTGAAGACATAGTCGTGGGGATGGTTGGACCACTTGATCCGGTACAGCGGCGGCTGCGCCAGGTACACGTAACCCTCCTCAATCAAGGGGCGCATGTACCGGAACAACAAGGTCAGCAGCAGCGTGGTGATGTGCTGGCCGTCAACGTCGGCATCGGCCATCAGCACGATCTTGTGGTACCTGGCCTTCTCCACGTCGAAGTCCTCGCCGATTCCGGCACCAAACGCGGTGATCATTGCCTGGACCTCCGCGTTGCCCAGCGCACGGTCCAGCCGTGCCCGCTCCACGTTGAGGATCTTCCCGCGCAGCGGCAGGATGGCTTGGGTTTCCGGGTTCCGGCCGCGGACGGCCGAACCGCCTGCGGAGTCACCCTCCACGATGTAGATCTCCGACTTGGATGGATCCCGGGACGAGCAGTCCTTGAGCTTGCCCGGCATGCCGCCGGATTCGAGCAGTCCCTTCCGGCGGGTGGACTCGCGCGCCTTCCGTGCGGCCAGCCGGGCTTGCGAGGCCTGGATCGACTTGCGGATCACGTCACGTGCCGGGCCCGGATTGCGCTCCAGCCAGTCACCGAGTTCGTCCGTGACGACCCGCTGCACAAAGCCCTTGGCCTCCGAGTTGCCCAGCTTTGTCTTGGTCTGGCCCTCAAACTGGGGCTCGCCCAGCTTCATGGAGATCACGGCCGTCAGGCCCTCGCGGATGTCGTCTCCGGTGAGGTTGTCTTCCTTCTCCTTGATCAGGTTCTTCTCGCGCGCGTAGCGGTTGATCAGGGAGGTCATTGCGGCACGGAAGCCTTCTTCGTGCGTGCCGCCCTCGTGCGTGTTGATGGTGTTCGCGTAGGTGTGGACGCTCTCCGAATAGGAGGTGGTCCATTGCATGGCCACTTCCACCGAGAGCTTGCGCTCCGTGTCCTCGGTCTCGAACGCGATGACCTCCGGGTGGATGACTTCCACCTTCTTGGAGGAGTTCAGGTGGGTGACGTAGTCGAGCAGGCCGTTGTCGTACCTGTAGACCACCTGGCGATATTCGGCGGTTGTCTGGATCTCGGAGCCGGGGGTCGTGTCAAGGTCCACGTCCTCGGCGTCCGGCGCGTGGTTTTCCGGCCGGCGCTCATCGGTCAGGACAATCTTCAGGCCCTTGTTCAGGAAGGCCATCTGTTGGAACCGCGCGCGCAGGGTCTCGAAGTCGAACTCGGTGGACTCGAAGATTTCCGGGTCTGCCCAGAAGGTCTGCGATGTTCCGGTCTCGGTGGTCTCCTCACCGCGGCGCAGGTCCCCCACCGGCATGCCGCCGTTGGCGAACGACTGGTGCCACACGTAGCCCTGGCGCCGGATCTCGGTCTCCACCCGCGCGGACAACGCGTTGACTACCGAAATGCCTACGCCGTGCAGTCCGCCGGAGACCGCGTAACCGCCGCCACCGAATTTGCCGCCGGCGTGCAGGATGGTCATGACCACCTGGACGGTCGGCTTGCCCTCGGTCGGGTGCATGTCCACGGGGATGCCGCGGCCGTTGTCCACCACCCGGACACCGCCATCAGCCAGCAACGTGACCTCGATGGTGTCGCAGTAGCCTGCCAGTGCTTCATCGACGGAGTTGTCCACGACTTCGTAGACCAGGTGATGCAAGCCGCGCGGACCGGTGGAACCGATGTACATACCCGGCCGCTTGCGGACGGCTTCAAGGCCTTCAAGGACAGTGATGTCGCTGGCGTCGTAGTGCTTGCCGTCGTTGCCCTCTGTCATTTGGGGTTCTGCGCCGGTGTTTTCCAGCTCATTGTCCTCTGCCACAGTTGCCGTTGACTCCTTGTGTTCCGTCCGGGGGACTCGTGTGTCGGCGCCCTTCCGGATGAGAGGACGGGCGCCGCCCAGTCAATTCTACCGTGCCGGGACGGTGAATCCTGCACGAACATGGCTCTAAGCGGCACGGAAACCGGCTTTTGACGCCGCCTCCGGGTGCCGCATGGGACGGTGTATGTCTCCGGACGTCCGCAGCCCTCTACATGCCGTTTACGCAATCGCCGGCCGGCGGCGTCCCGCATGAACGCTTTTGGCGGCGGATTTAGCCGTAGGTATCCCGCGGTCCGCGACCGCCCACGGACCTCTTTCCCTTGCGCCAATTGGGGGCGGCCGGCGCCAGTACTTGAATCTTGGTGACGACGCCGGGGCCCAGCTTCTCGTCGAACCGCTTCAGCAGGGAGCTGGTGAGCAACCGCAGCTGTGTGGCCCAGGCCGTGGAGTCACAGCGCACTTGCACCGTTGTTTCCTCAAAGCTTTCCGGGCGGCAGTGGGCGGCGATGTCGGCGCCGACCAGTTCGTCCCAGCGCGAGATCACCGATCCAACGGCCACCGGGGAACTCCAGCCGCGTTCTGCCACAAACCGGTCGAATACGCGTCCCAACCCCTGAGGGTCACGGCCGAAATCCTGCGGCGAGGATGCCGGACGGGTTCCGCGGGCTTGACGACGGCGGCTGGCGGCTCGGGTGCGCACGTCGCCGCGGGCAGCTGCGGCCAGGCGCACCCGGTTGAGGACGGCCTTCGCGGCGTCCAGATCTTCCACAACACCGGAGTCTTGGGGGGAATCGGTTTCGGCTGGCTGCGGTCGCGGCGCTGCGGGAACCGGCAGGCCAAGCGGGCTCTCCGGATCGGTTTGTTCCTGCGACTGCGGCCGGTGGTCAGGCGGTTTCCTGGCCACTTGCCACGCCTCCCGGAACCACCTTGAATTGATCTCCGGCCAGCGCATCAGGAATGTCCTCGGCCACCGCGGCGGTGACGATCACCTGCTCTGCATCGGCAACAATTCCCGCGAGCTTTGACCGTCGCTCGTTGTCCAGCTCCGCAAAAACGTCGTCCAGAATCAGGACCGGAGTGGCGCCGGGCGCCGCGTCGTCGTCGCAGAAAACGTAATAGGAAGCCAGCCGCAGGGCCAACGCCAGCGACCAGGTTTCGCCGTGCGAGGCATACCCCTTGGCAGGAGCCTGGCCCAGCAACAGTTCCAGTTCGTCCCGGTGCGGCCCGACCAGCGAGATTCCCCGCTCCACTTCGCGCTTGCGCTGCTGTTTGAAAGCGGCGAGGTAAAGCTCCGCCAGTTCTGCTGTGCCCAGGCTTGCCAACGGCGGAAGGCCCGCCCCGGCGTCGTTCTCTACCTCGCCGTCATCCGATAGCTGGCTGTGGATGGTGGAGCGGTAGAGGGCTGCTGCCTGCTTGGAGCCGTCAGTGAGCGCGGCGTAGGCCGCGTTAAGGTGCGGCTGCAGGAGGGTCACCAACTCAAGCCGTGCCTTCAGCAGGGCGGCCCCGGCCTGTGCCATGTGCTGGTCCCAGACCTCCAGCGTGGCCTCATGGGCAGCGGTAAACCGTCCGCTGGCGCGGGCTGATTTGAGCAGGGCATTGCGCTGTTTCAGGACCCGGTCAAAATCGCTGCGGGTGGCAGCGTGGTGCGGCACCAAGCTGGCCAACAGCTCGTCCAAAAAGCGACGCCGGCTGGACGGATCGCCTTTCACCAGCGCCAGGTCTTCGGGGGCGAAGAGCACGGTACGCAGGTGGCCGAGGATGTCGCGGGCGCGGACCGGGCTGCCCCGGTTAATGCGCGCCCGGTTGGCCTTTCCTGCAGTGATCTCCAGCTCCAGGGAGGTACTGCGCCCGCCGCGGTCTACCCTGGCGCGTACCAAGGCTCTCGGCTGGTCGAAACGGATCAGCGGAGCATCGCTGCTAACGCGGTGTGATGAGAGCGAGGACAGATAGCCGATGGCCTCGACGATGTTGGTCTTACCCACACCGTTGGATCCCACAAACACGGTGATGCCGGGCTTCAGGGCGATGTCCACCTGCGGGTAGGTGCGGAAATCTGTCAGGGAAAGGTATTCAACAAACAACGCCGGGCTGCTACTTCGACTCGTTGCCGGGGACGGACTGGCGCTGCACAGGCTTCCTGACAGCATGTCCGCCAAACTGATTCCGGAGGGCGGCCACCATCTTCATGGCAGGAGCATCGTCCTGCCGCGATGCGAACCGGGCGAACAACGCGGCGGTGATGGCCGGTGCCGGAACAGCGTGTTCGATGGCCTCTTCGACTGTCCACCGGCCCTCGCCGGAGTCCTCCACGTAACCGCTGATCTGGCTCAAGCCAGGATCCTCGTCAAGGGCCTTGACCATCAGGTCCAGCAGCCAGGAGCGGACCACCGTCCCCTTTTGCCACGCGCGGAACGTGCCAGGCACATCCTTGATGATCTCCTTGGCTTCGAGCAGTTCGTACCCTTCGGCGTACGCCTGCATCAGCCCGTATTCAATCCCGTTGTGAACCATTTTGGCGTAGTGGCCGGCCCCGACGTCGCCCACGTGGACGAAGCTTTCCTCACGAGGACCCTCAGGGCGCAGCGCGTCGAAGACCGGCATGGCGGCTTGCACCAGCTCGGTCCGGCCGCCTGCCATCAAGCCGTAGCCATTTGCCAGGCCCCAGACACCGCCGGACACGCCGACATCGAGGAAACCGATTTGGCGTTCAGCGAGCAGCGCGTCGTGTTTTTGGTCTTCCGTGAACTTGGAGTTTCCACCGTCAACGACAACGTCGCCCGGTGATAGTTTGCCGGCCAGCTCGGTGATGACCGCGTGAGTCACCTCGCCCGCAGGAACCATGACCCAGACGGTGCGCGGCGCCGGCAGCGCCTGAACCAGGGCATCAAGGGTTGCGGTGTCGCTGACCTCGGCGTTCCGGTCGTAGCCGGTAACCCCAATGCCATGCTCCCGCAGCCGTTGCCGCATGTTGGAACCCATCCGTCCCAAGCCGATCAGTCCGATGTGCAATTCCGTCACCTTTCCTGGTCGTCCATGGGTCGTGCGGATCTATTACTGGTTGGGCAGCCTCACTGGCATGAGCAGGTATCGGTAATCTTCCTTGTCTTCGCCGTCGAGGTCGTCCTGGGCAGAGATGACCGCCGGTTTCGGCGGCGCAGTGAAGGAAAAACGGACGTACTTGCTGTCGAAGGCGCTCAGGCCTTCGGAGAGGTAGTGCGGGTTGAAGGCAACGGTGATCTCATCGCCGGAGAGCGCCGCTTCGATGGCTTCGGAGGCCTGGGCGTCTTCGCCCGTCCCGGCATCCAACGTCAGCAGGCCATCCGTGAAGGCCAACCGGACCGGTGTATTGCGCTCGGCCACCAGCGAAACGCGGCGCACGGCCTCAATCAGCGTCGTGGTTTCGACCGTTGCATGGATCGGTGTGTTGTCCGGGAACAACGATCGGATTTTCGGGTAGTCGCCATCCACCAACAGCGACGTGGTGCGGCGTCCGCCGCTTTCGAAACCGATCAGTTCGCTGTTGTCGGAAAGCGCGATGTTCAGTTCACCCGATCCGCCCAAAGTCTTGGCGACCTCGCTGAGCGTCTTGGCCTTGACCAGAGCACTGGTGGAAATCCCCGGGGTGGTGGGCCGCCACGTCAGCTCCCGAAGGGCCAACCGGTAGCGGTCTGTGGAGAGCAGGGTGATGAGGTCGTCTTCAATTTCCATCCGGACGCCCGTCAGGATGGGCAGGGTGTCGTCACGGCTCGCGGCGATGATGACTTGGCTGACAGCCTGGGCGAAAGCTTCACCGTCCACGACGCCGCTGACATCCGGCAAGGCGGGAAGCTCCGGATAATCGCCTTCGGGCATGGTGGCGAGGTTGAACCGGCTGTTGCGGCAGGTGAGGGCCACCTTCGACCCATCGGTTTCGATATCCACGGGTGCCGACGGCAAGCTGCGGCAGATGTCCGCCAGGAGGCGTCCGGAGACCAGGATTGTGCCCTCATCGGTCACATCCGCCGGAATCTGCAGACGGGCGGAGATTTCGTAGTCGAAGCTGGCAAGGCTGACCATGCCGCCCTCGGCTCGGATGAGCAGGCCCGACAGGACAGGGACAGGCGGACGAGGTGACAGGGAGCGGGCTGTCCATGTCACGGCTTCCGCCAGAACATCCCGATCAACTCTGAACTTCACTGAAGTAAGCCGCCTTTCACAACGAACATGCTGGGGAAGACCGCCTGCGTCTGGCCGGTGCGATGCTGCGGACTACGGGCATCAGGCTGAAGCAGATGGCAACAATTCTCTGTGCAAGCTTAGCCGCAGCGACCGTCATTGCGCACCGAGAGTGTGAGGGGGTCCGACTGAGTGGACTCTGAGGGTTGTTCGGGAACCACGGAGGGGTCAAATGTTATTTGAAGGATTCTAAGAAATGGGATTCGTAGTGTTAGTAACTGCTGTGGATACTGTGGAAAACCCCGGTAGCCCGTTCATCTTCGCCGAAGTTGGGTGTGCACAAGATGTGCAGCGTGCTCGGAGCGGTACCCGGTTGCCTGTGGACGAAAATCCGGGCCTTGGACGGCGTCCACAGGCAACATGCCGGTTGCCCCCTTAAGCAGCGGAGTTCTCCACTTAAGAATCCACAGCCTTATCCACACCTGTTAATTTCACCGGTGTAGTTCCCGGATATGCCGGCGCACGGCTGCGAGAGCGGCTAGTTTTCGCGCTGCTGCTGCTTGATGCGGTTGGTCAGCTCGGTCACCTGGTTGTAGATTGCGCGCCGCTCTGCCATGAGTTCGCGGATCTTCCGGTCCGCGTGAATAACGGTGGTGTGGTCCCGGCCGCCAAGTTCCTGGCCAATCTTGGGCAGGGACATGTCCGTCAGCTCCCGGCACAAGTACATGGCAATCTGGCGCGCCGTCACGAGGGTCCGGGTCCGGGACTTGCTGGTCAGCTCCTCCATGCTGAGCTTGAAGTAGGCAGCGGTCTGGCCGAGGATCGTGGCCGACGTAATCTCCTGCGCCCCTTCGTCAGTAATGAGGTCCTTGAGGACTATCTCGGCCAGGCCCATGTCCACCGCCTGCTGATTCAGGCTGGCGAAAGCGGTCACCCGGATCAACGCACCCTCGAGCTCACGGATATTCGTGGAGATTTTGGAGGCGATGTATTCGAGGACCTCGTCGGGAACAGACAACCCCTCGCTGATGGCCTTCTTGCGCAGGATGGCAATGCGGGTCTCCAGCTCCGGCGGCTGGATATCCGTCAGCAGCCCCCACTCGAAGCGCGACCGCATGCGTTCCTCGAAACCGGAAAGCTGTTTCGGCGGAAGGTCCGACGTGATCACCACTTGTTTGCTGTGGTTATGGAGAGCGTTGAAGGTGTGGAAGAACTCTTCCTGCGTGGCGTCCTTGTTGGCCAGGAACTGGATGTCGTCGATCAGCAGGATGTCAACGTTGCGATACAGCTGCTTGAAGCTGGCACCCTCATCATCCCGGATGGAGTTGATGAAGTCGTTGGTGAATTCTTCCGAATTGACGTAGCGGACGCGGATTCCGTTGTAGAGGTGGCGGGCATAGTGCCCGATCGCGTGCAGCAGATGGGTCTTTCCCAACCCCGAGTCGCCGTAAATGAACAGCGGGTTATAGGCCTTGGCCGGTGCCTCAGCCACCGCAACGGCAGCGGCGTGCGCAAAACGATTGGACGAACCGATGACGAACGTATCGAAGATGTACTTCGGGTTGAGCCTGCCCAATTCTTGCGAAGCCTGCTGCGCCGGGGGCTGGGGCAATGCCTCGCTTCGAACGGCTGCCGGTGCCGGCCGGGGTTCTTGTTCCGGTTCTGGTGCAGCCTGTGGGGCCATGTCGGTGTCAACGCTGAAAGCACAGAGGATGTCGTTCTTGAAAACTTCGAACAGCGCGTCGTGGAGCGGCTCTTTGAGCTGTTGGGACTGGAAGACCTCGCGGGTCAATTCGTTGGGGACTGCCACCAGCAACGTTGTACCGATCAGCCCTTTTGCCTGCGCTAGAACGATGAAGCCGCGTTGCCTGGGCGAAACGCGGTCATCTTGTTCCAGCGTCCGGACCACTTTGCGCCAGGAACTTCCGACGTCGTTGATTTGGTCCGCGTCCACCTAGTACCTCTCAGAAATGCTCAGCATGCTTCGGCCGTTGCCGAGAGCCGGCCCGAAATCCACAGAGTTATTCACAGACAGTGGATAAGGGGCTCCTGCCAAGAGTAGAGCATGAATCTGCTGGACGACAGTTGGGAAGCAGGCCCCTGTGGACTCCGCTTCACGGGTGCCCCAAGGCGGCGCGAATGGCCTCAGGCGTAGAGTTGTCCACAGGCGTTATCCACGGAAACGCCCGGTCGCGCAGACAGCCGGTTTGACGGTACTCACCGCCATCGCCTAACGTTGACTAGTCCTTCATGTCTACTTTGTTGTCCTTGCACGTCCAACGTCCTGGCGTACGAAGTAGGCCCCCATATAGAGCGCCGACCTGTTCTTCCCCCTTGTTGCAATGGGTCCAACCGCATCTGTCGATCGTCTTGGAGTAACCACCGTGAGCAAGCGGACTTTTCAGCCGAATAACCGCCGTCGTGCCAAAAAGCACGGCTTCCGCCTTCGCATGCGCACTCGCGCCGGCCGTGCCATTCTGGCAGCACGCCGCAGCAAGGGCCGCACCGAACTGTCGGCCTAAATAGCCCGGTTGTTGACCCAGCCTTGAGGATCCGTTCCTTGTGCGGCGTGTTTCGGCTGGGCGGGTAGCGCGATGCTTGCCAGCCAACACCGAATGCGCGCCTCGGCGGATTTCTCCACAACCGTACGTTCCGGCGCCCGATCAGGGCGCCGGAACTTAGTGTTATATGCGGCCGCGACCCAGCCGGCCAACCCCACCGCTTTTGGCTTCATCGTCTCCAAAGCCGTGGGGAACGCCGTCCTCCGCAACCGCGTTAAAAGGAGACTCCGGGAACTGGCAGCGGCTACCCTGAGGGATAACACGCATTCCCAAGGACTCGCTGTTGTTGTGAGGGCTCTGCCGGCAGCTGTCGATGCGGATTTCAATGCATTGGCAGATGATTACAGGAAGGCTCTCAACGCGGCCGTGAGCAAGTTGACACCCATGTCTACCGCGCCCGCCGGCGTTGCCCCCAAGGAGAAGGGATGAGCCGCATGACAGCACATGCCGATTTCATGCAGGCCCCCGCTCCTGCCGGCGCAGGCAAGAGAATCCGGACGTTGCCGCAGTCAGTGCTGATCGGGACGTTGTCGGTCTATCGCCGGCTTGTTTCTCCCCTCTACGGCCAGGTATGCCGCTTTTTCCCGTCGTGCTCTGCCTATGCCCTGGAAGCTGTCACCATCCACGGTGCCGCCAAGGGCAGTTGGCTGGCGGCGCGCCGGCTAGGCCGATGCCATCCATGGAACCCCGGCGGCGTGGACCATGTTCCGGCCTCGGCGTCCTTCGACCTCTGGCTACAGGAAAACCCTTCCAGAATCCCCCGGATAGTGGAGCTGAACCATCCACCTATTCCGGCCGACGATGAAGGCCGCGACGCGGCCCGAGGAGCAAATTAGCAATGGACTTTCTAAACACGATCCTGATGCCGTTCACCTGGGTGGTGTCGTGGATCCTGTGGGCTTTCCACGAGGGCCTGTCCTGGCTGGGGTTGGATCCGGCCAATGGCTGGACCTGGACCCTTTCGATCATCGGGCTCGTGTTGGTGATCCGCGCGGCGCTCATCCCGGTTTTCGTCAAGCAGATTAAGGCGCAGCGAGGGATGCAGGCCCTGCAGCCCGATCTGCGCAAACTGCAGCAGAAGTACAAGGGGAAGACCGATCAGCTTTCGCGTCAGGCCATGACGCAGGAGCAAATGGCCCTGTATAAGAAACACGGGACGAACCCGTTCTCGGCTTGCCTGCCGATGCTGATTCAGATGCCCTTCTTCTTTGCACTGTTCCGAGTGCTCAGCACCGCCTCCCACGCCAGCAAGAACGGGGAAGGCATTGGCGCGCTCTCGCCTGACCTGATCCGGCAGTTCGACGCATCGTCGATTTTCGGGGCACCGCTTTCGGCCTCGCTGCTTCACGGCGGCGGGGGCGAACATCAGGTCGCAGTGGTGGTGCTGTCGATCATCATGATCCTGGCAATGACGGCCTCGCAGTTCATCACGCAGAAGCAGATCATGGCGAAGAACATGTCCGCTGAAGCCATGCAGTCGCCGTTCATGAAGCAGCAGCAAATGATGCTCTACATCCTGCCTCTGGTGTTCGGCATCGGCGGCATCAACTTCCCGATCGGCGTCCTGATCTACTGGACCACCACCAACGTGTGGACCATGGCCCAGCAGTTCTTCGTGATCCGCCGTATGCCCACCCCTGGCTCGCAGGCCGCCCGTGAACTGGCCGATCGCCGCGCGAAGAAGGGGTTGCCGATGGTTCCCCTGCTGGGTGAGCGGAAGACGGAGGAGGCCGTGGCGGAAGTGCCCGCGGAGCCAAAGGCCCAGCGTCAGCAGCCGCAGCGTAAGAACAGGAAGAGAAAATGAGCAGCGAAAGCGTATCCGAAGTAACTGAAGAACTGCCGGGCGAATCGGCTGCCGCTGACGAGCAGCAGGAGGATGGTGTCTCCAACACTGCTAAACGCTTAGAGGAAGAGGGAGACGTAGCGGCGGACTACCTTGAGGAACTACTCGACATTGCTGATATCGACGGTGATATCGACATCGAGGTCCGCAACGGCCGCACGTACATTTCCATCGTCTCTGAAGAGGAAGACAACGACGCCCTCAAGGCCCTTGTTGGGCCGGACGGGGAAGTCCTTGAAGCCCTGCAGGAACTGGCTCGGTTGACCGTTCTGACGACGACGGGGACCCGTTCGCGTTTGGTTTTGGACATCACGGGTTACCGCGAAGGCCGTAGCGAAGAACTGCTCAAGATTGCCGAAGACGCCGTGGCACAAGCCAAAGAGACTGGCGGCGATGTTGCACTGGCGCCGATGAGTGCGTATGAGCGCAAGATCGTCCATGACGCCATCGCTGAACTCGGGTTGATCAGCGAATCAGAGGGTGAAGGGTCCAACCGCCACATCGTGGTTTCGGTGGAGTCCTGATTTTGTCCGCTGAAACAGTCCGATAGGCAAAGGTATGTCCGTAGTTGAGATGACTGTGGCCGAGTCAAAAGCTGCTCAAGCCGTTTTCGGTGAGCGTCTGGAGCTGGCCGAACGATATGTTGCGCATTTGGCCACGTCGGGCATTGAACGGGGACTTTTAGGCCCCCGCGAGGTCCCGCGGCTGTGGAACCGGCACGTCCTGAACTGCGCCGTTGTCGCGAACCTGATAGGCAACGACGCCGCGGTCGCCGACGTCGGCAGTGGGGCCGGCCTGCCAGGGTTGACTTTTGCATTGGCGCGGCCTGACCTGCGCTTGACGCTCATCGAACCGTTGGAGCGAAGGGTTGTCTGGCTCAATGAAGTGGTCGACGACCTGGGACTCGACAACGTCGCCGTTCTGAGAACACGAGCCGAACTAGCCGCAGACGATGTTTCGGTTGATGTTGTGACCTCCCGGGCGGTCTCGGCTCTCGACAAGCTCGCCCGCCTTTCCATCCCGCTCCTGCATGGCACCGGGGAGATGCTGGCAATCAAGGGCCGCAGTGCCGCCGAGGAAGTCGCCAAGGCTGCGAAAGTCATCAGAAAACTCGGCGGGCGTGAAACCGACGTCGTGTCCGTCGGAAACGACCTGTTGGAAGAGCCGACGACGGTGGTCAGGATCCGGGTTGCTGGGTGACAGATCCTACACGCCCGCGGATCGCCCGTGAATCTCACCGCGCAAGGATAGGCTAGGAGTGGCCGGTGCGGGACAGTGAAAGCGGGCGAAACCAGATGGCGATGAACAACGTGGTGTCGAGTTTTAGGGAGACGGACACCGAAACTTTGTCGGTGGTCGGCATGGCGGGGCAACCTGATGCAGTTGGTTTGGGCTCTGAAAGCCCTTCTGTTTCACGTGAAACCACCCCCGGGAATGAGGCTGAAACAGCCGACACCAACGTCAAGATAGAGGCTACGGTTCCAAACGTTATGGATTCGATCGACGAAAGCACACCCCTCGCGCAGGAGCTGGCGAGCGAAAATCGCCGGCGTGAACGATTGCAGTCCAAACAGCTCCCTCGCCCGACCCATACCCGGGTACTCACGGTCAGCAACCAAAAGGGCGGCGTTGGTAAGACCACAACTACCGTCAACATAGCCGCCGCCTTGGCCACAGCGGGTCTGAATGTCCTGGTGATCGACATCGACCCTCAGGGAAACGCGTCAACCGCTTTGGGAGTCGAGCACCACGCCGACGTCGACAGCATCTACGATGTTCTGATCAACGACATGCCGTTGAGTGACGTGATCGCTCAATGCCCCGCTATCGGCCATCTGATCGTCGCCCCTGCCACCATCCACCTCGCCGGCGCCGAAATTGAACTGGTGTCTCTGGTTGCCCGTGAGCAGCGCCTGCGCCGAGCCATCGAAGTCTACGCGCAGGAACGTGAAGCAGCCGGATTGCCGAGGCTGGATTACGTGTTCATCGATTGCCCGCCGAGTCTGGGTCTGCTCACGGTCAACGCATTCGTAGCTGCACAAGAGGTGCTGATTCCCATCCAGTGCGAGTACTACGCCCTGGAAGGGTTAAGCCAACTCTTGAAGAACATCGAGATGATTCAGAAACATCTCAACGCTAGCCTGGTTGTTTCAACCATCCTCTTGACGATGTATGACGGGCGAACCAACCTTGCAGCGCAGGTGGCGGCTGAGGTTCGTGAGCACTTCCCGAAGGAAGTACTCAGCGCTGTCGTGCCTCGTTCTGTCCGGATCTCAGAGGCCCCCAGCTATCAGCAGACGGTCATCACTTATGACCCGTCCTCCAGCGGAGCCCTGTCATACCAAGAGGCAGCAGCTGAAATCGCCGAGCGCGGCAAGTAACTGGGAAACCGTCCTGTAACGGTAGAATTCGCCTTAAGCGAGGATGTGCGCGATGTTTCGACGCACGACGGAAGAGGGTCCAAATGAGTGAGAAACGCCGCGGCTTGGGAAGAGGACTGGGCGCGTTGATTCCTAGCGCTCCTGCCATTTCCGAGCCCGAATTAACTGAAACGCCGGGTTCCCCCGCAAAGCGGCGGACGCAGCGCCCAGTTGACGTTTTCTTTCCTGCTTCTCCCGAGAGGGACGAAGCCGACGAGGCGGTCCTAAAGACTACGGATTCCGAGACAGGTACGGGCTCCAGCGCCGCTCAGGTAGCCGAAGTACTGAGGGCTCCTCGCAAAACCGGCATTGCTGGAACCAAACGACCAGCAGCCAAAAAGCCGGGGCCTGCAGACACCACCGGCCCCTCGGCCAAGCCCGGTAAACGCACCACTGCAACGCCGTCCGACCCCGGATCGCGAGGGGATGCTGAATTGCCCGTCGAGAGCGTTGACCAAGTGCTTGAAGCGGCTGGCGGCAACAGCGTTTCACGTGAAACAGCGGCGCTTCCGGATCTGGTCGAGGTCCCCGGCGCAACTTTCGCCGAGGTGTTGGTTTCTGACATCCAGCCGAACCGCAAGCAGCCACGGACGGTCTTCGACGAAGACGACATGGCGGAGCTGGTACATTCAATACGCGAAATCGGCGTCCTCCAGCCCATTGTCGTGCGACCTTCAGACGATGTGGCGGCACAGTACGAACTCGTCATGGGTGAGCGCCGCTGGCGCGCAACCAAGGCTGCCGGCCTGGAAACAATCCCTGCAATCATCCGTTCCACTTCGGATGATGATCTGCTGAGGGATGCGTTGCTGGAAAACCTGCACCGGAGTCAACTCAATCCGCTGGAAGAGGCAGCGGCATACCAGCAGCTGCTCGACGACTTCGGTTGTACTCACGATGAGCTCGCGGATCGCATCGGCCGCTCGCGGCCACAGGTCTCCAACACTTTGAGGTTGATGAAGCTGCCGCCGTTGGTGCAACGCCGGGTTGCAGCCGGCGTCCTTAGTGCTGGTCATGCTAGAGCGCTCCTGGCCCTCGCCGATCACGCCGAGATGGAGAAGCTGGCTCAACGGATAGTCGCCGAAGGACTATCCGTCCGGGCCACCGAGGAGATCGTTTCCCTCAGTGACGGGCTCCGTCGCCCGAAGCGCGAAAACAAGCCGCGAGAAGGTGCCCGTCACGAACGGCTTGACTACCTCGCAAACTCTCTGTCCGACCGCCTCGATACCAGTGTGAAAATTACCCTAGGCGCCAAGAAGGGGCGGGTCAGCATTGAATTCGCCAGCGTTGACGACCTCAACCGGATCATGGACGTCCTCAACCCTGCTGCGCCGTAAACGGCTGCGTTTCACGTGAAACATGGGCTCCGTCCTACCAAGGACGGAGCCCATTCTTTGGGCGGGGTGAGTTTTCGATCAAGCGAGACTCGCCTCTCATGACGATCAGTCTCCGGCAAGTCATCCCGAATTGCCCTGAGCCACAAGACCGAATCCGCCGTTTCACGTGAAACATGATCATGTGCGCGGATAACAAAAGCCGAGAGTCTGCAACGATGGAGGGAAAACCAATAGCGGCGGCGATATTCCCGCGTTGAACCTAGTTTCACGTGAAACACCGCGACTCCCGCCGTGGTCGCGCCGGGACATTTAGCCGACGGCTAAGCACGGCCGCGACTCTTCATCGGCACGTCTTTCGCTCCGGATTCCGTAATTGCTAGGCAGAGGCTCCTTCCAGGCCAGAACATGGTGAGGCATATCCTCTATGGCTGCCTGGATGTAGATGATTTCGGCAGTCATCACCGACTTCTTGCTAGTGGGAGGCAGGAATGGGATGGGTCATGTTTCACGTGAAACAAGCTCCACCTTCGTACCATAGCTCCTCTTTCAGACCGGGAAGCTGTAGCCGAACTCAACATCTGATTGCTCGACATCCGAGTCCGGAGTAGAAACCGCCTGCGGCTGCAAGGCCTGAGACCGTCGTGAAACCCGCATGATCCCTCGTCGGCTGGAACGCAGATGCTCACTAGCAGCTATCGCTTACCTCTCGCCCCTAGTGTGCGCCGGGCGGAGGGGTTCATCCCTCTGGATAATGGAGCACTGCCAGTCACTTTTCACGTGAAACAGCTGGCTCCTGTGGCGATGGCGGACACATTTCAGGCCAACGCAGGCGTCCTGAGTCGCACGTCCGGTTCGCCATGTAAACCGGAGTGGTAGCCGTTTGCGCCGGCTAGGCCAGAGCGAGCCATGAACCCAGCATGATCCCTCGTCGGCTGGAATGCATGTTCTCAATCAGCTATCACCGACGTCTCGCCCCTAGTGGGGGGGAGGGTGTGAGGGATTCGTCGACCTGGATAGTGGAGTACTGCCGGTCACGTTTCACGTGACCGGTCACGTTTCACGTGAAACCGTTGGTACCTCTGGCGTTGGACACGCTCTAGGCCAACGCTGGGAGCGAATCGAACGTATGCTTGCTCGGCAAAACCTACCGCCCCCTCCGCCTACTAGCCGGCGCTGCGGCGCATGGTCATAAACCGCTCACATTCCCCTTCATAAATAGGAATTTTGATTCGAGGATCCGAGCACCGCAATCTCTCTGCGTTCGCAAAAAGACGGTTGGTCTCGCCTCTCTCGACGGTTGAGCTAGCAGTCACTTTCGCCTGAATCTGCTAGTCCTAGCGCGGTGGCACTCATTGCCAGCATCGTTTCACGTGAAACTGTGGGAGCGGCATGATGCGCCTGGTTGCGCCCTCCCTAGGCGCAGCTTAGGGCTTGGCCGAATCCTAGCGGCTATCAGCGGGCATCCAGCGGCAGGGTGATCGCGGAACTCGATACGGGTTCCTACCCCCAGGACTGGCTCGTGCCACTTCTCGTCGTGGGGCCGCGCGTCTTCAACGACCGACGTCCCG
>NZ_JBNHHB010000080.1:0-21682 GCF_059091905.1 Arthrobacter sp. Dra40 | reverse complement strand
ACCCCGGTGAAATGCAGTGCACAGTTAGGAAACCATGAGCACACAGACTCAGCAGGTCCCCCCGGAGGTTGCCACACCACGTCTGACACGGCGGCAGCGCGCACGCTTCATACGCGGGGTTCAGTACTTGGCCGGGATTGCCGTCGTTGCCTTCGTAATTGCGAAGACGGATTGGATAACCTTCAGCGAAGCCTTCCTGCGGCCCGATATCTTCCTCCGGATGTTGCCCCGTCTCATCACCGTCGGTTTCGTAAACACGATCATCTACGCTCTCCTGGCTTTCATCTTCGCCTTCATCGTGGGGCTGCTGCTCGCCATGATGAGGCTGAGCTCGGTAAAGCCATACAGGTGGTTCGCCACCGCCTACGTTGAGTTCTTCCGGGGAGTTCCTGCCCTCGTTGTCCTCTTTATGGTTGCCTATGGCGTCCCCAGCGCCTTTCCAGGGTTCCAATTCCCTGGGGACAAGTACGGCATGGTCATGGTGGGTCTGGGCATCACAGCGGCTGCCTATATGGCAGAGACTTTCCGTGCCGGCATCCAGGCAGTACCGAAGGGACAGTTGGAAGCAGCCCGCACCCTGGGGATGAGCCACAGTCGTACGATGGCGACGATCGTTATCCCCCAAGCGTTCCGCATCGTGGTCCCACCGTTGACAAACGAAATGATCCTGCTGGTCAAGGACTCTTCTCTGGTTTACGTTGTCGGGGTTACGGCAGCGCAATATGAGCTCACAAAGTTTGCCCAGGACTTCTTAAACCGTTCCGTAAACGCCACTCCCCTGATCGTCGGAGCCCTTTGCTATCTGGCGATCACGCTCCCCTTGTCCATGCTCGTGCGCAACCTCGAGCGCCGCTACGAGAAAGCACGATGACAATGCCCACCGCACCGATTCCAGCGCTCCCGAGTAGCGCAACATCGCCCGCAATCTCTATCCGAAACCTGAAGAAGAGCTTCGGCCAGAACGAAGTGCTCAAGGACGTATCGCTAGAGATCGATCTGGGGGAGGTCGTCTGCGTCATTGGCCCCTCCGGGTCGGGAAAATCCACGCTGCTTCGCTGCATCAATCTGCTCGAGGTTCCCACTTCAGGGACGATCAGTGTCGGATCGGAGGAGGTTACTCACCCGGATGCCGATTTAGACCGTATTCGACGACGGATTGGCATGGTGTTTCAGTCCTTCAACCTTTTTCCGCATTTAACAGTGCTTGAGAACCTCACCGTCGCGCAGATCAAAGTGCTCAAGCGGGGGAAGGCGGATGCTCTCAAGATCGCAAAGCTTAATCTTCAAAGAGTCGGGATTTCCCACAAGGAGGACGCGTACCCGGCGCAGCTCTCCGGTGGCCAACAGCAGCGGGTGGCGATCGCCCGCTCGCTTTCCATGGAGCCGCAGCTCATGTTGTTTGATGAACCGACCTCGGCGCTCGACCCTGAGCTGGTAGGAGAGGTCCTATCGGTGATGAAGTCCCTCGCCGCCGATGGCATGACCATGGTCATTGTCACCCACGAAATGCAATTCGCACGCGCTGTGGCTGATCGCGTCGTCTTCATGGACGGCGGCTACATCGTCGAGCAAGGCCGTCCACAGGACGTCATCGGCGACCCGCAGGAAGAACGGACAAAGTCCTTCCTCCACCGAGTCCTGAATCCGATGATAATCGGAGCAGAAGAAATAATGGACAGGGAAACGCTCGGAGCACCTTAGTGACCTGCCTCCTTAGGAGGGCGGATGTCATCCTTTGGGTTTAGTGGGTGAGCACCAGAGCGGCTTCCGATCTCCTTTCGCCGCCGCCGCAAACGCCCCGGTAGATTCCTCCCCATTCTCCCCGGCCACCCGTTAGAAGTGTCCTTTGCTGGAGCCGTATGAGGTTCCGGCCGTGTCGCTCCCTCGGCTAGCCCGCTACTCTGTTCCCCATGAAGCCCGACGCGGCGTGGCTCGACTGGATGCTCGACTCCGACCCGGCCTTGTGTTGGCAGGTCGAACGGGACCTTGCCCATGCGCCGCCGGAGCAGTGGATGGCGACCCGGGCCCGTGTTGCCACCGAGGGGTTCGGGGCGCAGCTGCTGGCGCATCAGGACCCGGACGGCCAGTGGGCGGGCGGTGCCTACTTCCCCGCTGACTTTGATTTCCAGGGCCCGGAAGCAGTCGATGGCGCCGGACAGCCGTGGACGGCGACCACCTGGACGCTCAACACCCTGCGCGACTGGGGCCTCGACCCGGCGGCACTGGGCGGGACTGCCGCGCGTCTCGCCGCCAACAGCCGCTGGGAGTACGAGGACCTGCCGTACTGGGAGGGCGAGGTGGACTGCTGCATCAACGCCTTCACGCTCGCCAACGGAGCCTGGCTTGGAGCAGACGTCAGCGGAATCGCAGGCTGGTTCATCGACCACCAGCTGCCCGACGGCGGCTGGAACTGCGCATGGGTCGAAGGCTCCACCCGCGCTTCCTTCCATTCCACGCTCAACACCTTGAAGGGGCTGCTGTACTACGAGTCCCTTACCGGAGGATCCGACGAACTCCGCGCCGCCCGCCACACCGGCGAGGAGTACCTGCTGCAACGCAGGTTGCTGTACACGCAGTCGACGGGCGAACTTGTGGGGCCGTGGGCCACCCACTTCGCCTACCCCTTCCGCTGGCTGTACAGCGCGCTGAACGCCGTGGACTACTTCCGAGCCGCATCGCTGCACGACGGCACAGCGCCAGATCAGCGAATGGTTGATGCGGTGGAGGTGATCCGTGCGGCTCGCCAGCCGGAGGGAACCTGGCTGCAGGAACGCCGTCACCCCGGACGCGTCTGGTTCCACGCCGACGTCCCCCCGGGCGAACCATCGAAGTGGCTCACCTTCCACGCCGCGCGCGGGCTCGCCTGGTGGGACCAACTCGAAATCTGAGGTAAGGCCGACGGATCAGCGGTGGCCCGGCCTTGAAACGGTCGCAGGGCAGCCGCGGATTCAGCGGCAGGACGAGGACATCATGGATGACGCACAGAACCGCCAAGACCTGACCCGGCAAATTGACGAGCGCCGGAATGACATCAGGGCGTATCTTCGCCGCGCGCGTCCCAAGCGCAACCGGTTGACCAGTGTCAGCATCATCGCCAGCTCAGTCGTCGCCGCATTGACGGCCGGGCCGGGCTTCGGACAGGACAATTTCAACTCGGCCGTGGCGGGCATTTTCTCGCTATCCGCCACTTCGCTCGTTTGGCAGGTCATCTGTATCCTGGCTTCGCTCCTCTCCCTTGCCGCCGCGATCGCGTCCGGCCTTGCCAACTCGCGCAACAGCGCGGAACAAATCTCAACGGCAGAATCGACCAGCGCGCAGCTCGACGGGCTGCTGACCGCGCTGAGGTACGGCCAACTCCCGTTGGGTGACGCTGTAAGGCTTTATCAGGAGTACAGCTCGAAAGCCGCCTTCATCGACTAGCGGCTCGCTTGATCAGCCGTCCCCGGGTCGGTCCGCGGGAGTGTTTTCCACCGCCAGGTCACGCACTCTTCCGAGGAGCCGGCCGTGCCTCTCGAGGAGCAGACCGGGATATTCACCCTCCGACCGGCCCAGGGGTTTCCGCGGCAGGCCATCGTGAGAATACTGGTCCCATGAGCCTCTTCCGGACCAAGTCCATTGAGCAGTCCATCGCCGATATGGAGGAGCCAGGGCGGCAGCTCAAACGCACGCTGAGCACCTTCGACCTGATGATTCTTGGCGTGGCTGTTGCCGTCGGGGCAGGCATCTTCTCGGTCGGGGCGAAAGCTGCCGGCAGCTTCGCCGGTCCGGCCGTAACCCTGTCCTTTGTGCTGGCGGCGATCACCTGTGCAATGGCCATCATGTGCTACGCCGAATTCGCGTCCGCTATCCCGGTGGCAGGCAGCGCCTACACCTATACCTACGCGACTCTGGGCGAACTGCTGGCGTGGATCATCGGCTGGGACCTGATTCTGGAGCTATTCACGGCGGGTGGAGTCATCGCCAAGTACTGGGGGATTTATCTCAGCAATGTTTTCCTGCTCTTCGACGTCAATATCCCCACCACTGTCAGTTTCTTTGGTCTGCAGCTAACCTGGGGGCCGCTGCTGATCGTTGCCATCTTCACAACCTTGCTGGTGCTCGGTACGGAACTGTCAGCCAGGGTGAACAACGTTTTTACCGTTATCAAAGTGGCCATTGTCCTGTTCGTGATCATTGTCGGTTTCACGTACGTGCGGGCGGAGAACTACACGCCGTTCATACCGGCGCCTGTTTCCACGGCGGGCGTCGGGGGGAACGCCTGGACCCAGTCGCTGTTCTCCTTCCTCAGTGGCGCTGAACCTCAGCAGTACGGCGTACCGGGCATTTTGGCGGGCGCTGCACTGGTGTTCTTCGCCTTCATCGGTTTCGACGTCGTGGCAACCAGTGCAGAAGAGGTACGCGACCCTCAAAAAACTCTTCCGCGGGGCATCTTCGGCGGACTGGCCATCGTGACCGTCCTGTACATCCTCGTCACCTTGGCCCTGACAGGGATGGTTTCCTACAAGGAACTGGCCGCTGCTGATGAGCCCTCCCTGGCCACAGCCTTCATCGGCGTCGGCGCGGACTGGGCAGCGCAGGTCATTTCGGTAGGTATCCTGATCGGGCTCACCACCGTCATCATGGTGCTGCTGATGGGCCTCGCGCGAGTTGCTTTCGCGATGAGCCGTGACGGGCTGCTGCCGCGCTGGCTGAGCCACACCACTGAGCACCACAAAACCCCGGCCCGGGTGCAGATCCTGTCCGGAACCCTGGTTGCCCTGGTGGCTGGGTTCACCAACGTGGACGTGCTGGAAGAGATGATCAACATCGGCACGCTCTCCGCCTTCGTGCTGGTGAGCATCGGCGTCGTCGTGCTGCGGAAGACGCGGCCCGACCTTCCGCGTGCCTTCCGCGTCCCCGGCGCGCCGGTGGTGCCCATCCTGGCCGCGGTGCTGTGCTTCTGGCTGATGTTGAACCTGACCACGCTCACGTGGCTGCGGTTTGTCATCTGGCTGGCCATCGGCCTCGTTATCTACTTCCTCTACGGCCGCCGGCACTCGCGGCTCAACCATCCGGAACTGATCACGCTGGAACACGAGCGCGAAGAGCACCACCGTGGGGAACACGAGCGGCGTGTCCGTACACGGGAGGAACACCGGCACCATCCGGAGCCGTAACGAGCCTGCGGTCACGCCGGCGGCGCCGTGTTGGCCGAAACCGGATCTCCGGGGTGAGTTCGACCCGCTCTGCTGCCTTGCCGGAAGGCCGGCGGCGCCAACCAAACTGGCGCACGAAGTTTCTCCCCCCGAACCGGTTTACCTCCTTCATTCCGGGCTAGTCTGAAAACGCCGGTGACAATGCCGGCAGTCAGCAGGGACAACAAAAATGAATATGGACATCTCCAGCTCGGAACAATTCACCGAACATATGGAAAGCGTTGGCGGCGACACTTCGGCGTTAAGACACTTCAGCTTGGTTCCAGCAGAGGGCGCCACGGTCGAAGATGTAGCGCTCCAGTTGCGCACCGAGAATATCGCCCATGGCAGACCGGCCGGAGACCAGTTCACACTCCATGCCCTGGCAGAAATCCTCATCAGCAAGAGAGACGAGAAAGCCGCTTCGCTGCCTCCGGGGAGGTCGCAGCCCGGGGAATATCAGCTGGAAATATACCTCGCCGCCGGTTCCGGAACCCGGACCCGCGTGCCCCGGATGCACCTCGAAGAGGCCAAAGCCTGGTCCCGGAACCAGATAAACGCCGCGGGAGCAGCCTTCGGCGCCATCTATTTCCCCACGAGCGGCAGCGACCGGCAAGGCACAGGATCCCTCGTCTCCAGATTCGACCGCAACGTTGGCTGGTATGAATAGCCAGCCCGGGCGCGGGTCAGGGCTGGCTATTGTTCACACGCCGAAGGCTGCGGCAGGCCCCAGGCGCGGGGCAAGCCTAACCTCCGCCTCAACGAGGAGCTGAGCCACGTGCAGGAGTTTTTCCCGATCGGCGGTGAAGGCCGCAAAGTCGATGCCTCGGTCGAGGCCTACATCATGAACACGCTGCTTGGTAAAGGCCACCTGCTGCAGATGAACAGGATCGGAGCGATTACCGCCGTCACCGCCGAGCTGAACCCTGGGACCTATCAGACGGTTGTCTGGGACTGGCGGGCGCAGCAGGACCCGGACGTCGGCTGGATCGCCGCGGAGTTCGGGACACTGGAGCCGGCCGAGGGCTTTCATCTCGCCCTGACGGAATCGCTCTACCACGGAGAGTTTGGCAGCAGTCTGCGCGACGAAGCTGCACGGTTTCCTGACGCTGGGACCATCCTGCCGAACTGACACCTCCTGCACAGACTGCCCGATCGTCGGTGGTTATGATCAGGGCAGCCATCATTTTGCAGAGTGGAGTAACCCATGGAACTCGGTGCTTTCTCGATCAGCCTCGCCGTCAAGGATATTGCCGCTTCTGCAGCCTTCTACCAGAAGCTCGGGTTTAGCCATCACGGTGGCGATATCGCCCAGAACTGGCTGATCCTGAAGAACGGCGACGCCGTCATCGGGCTTTTCCAAGGGGTGTTCGACAAGAACGCCTTGACGTTCAATCCTGGCTGGAACCAGGCGGCCCAGGGCCTTGACTCCTTCACCGATGTGCGCGACCTGCAGCGGCGCTTGAAAGCCGAGGGATTGCAATTCCTCTCGGAAGCAGACGAGGCAACCTCCGGGCCCGCGAGCTTTATGCTGCAGGATCCCGACGGCAACCCGGTGATCGTCGACCAGCATGTCTAATCAGGGCGGAAAGCCTCGACCCGCGGGGCCGTTTGCGGGTCATCGACGACTCGATGTGCCGCGCAATCGGCACCGGACGGAGCTACGCGAGGGTTCTGCCGGGCCGGACAGGACGCTGAACCACGGGTGTCGGCACACCCCTCCGAACCTGCTGCGTCCGGCGCCGAAGGGCAGAACAGCGCCCCCGGACCCATAGGGATCCGGGGGCGCAGTCGGTTTGAAGTCGTTAGAGCGGGTGGATGTTCTCGGCCTGCAGTCCCTTGGGACCTTGAACGACGTCGAATTCGACCCGCTGGTTCTCCTCCAGAGAGCGGTAGCCGCTGGAGGAGATGGCCGAGAAGTGCGCGAACACGTCCGGTCCATCGTCGTCCTGGCTAATGAAACCGAAACCCTTTTCGGCGTTAAACCACTTGACGGTGCCTGTTGCCATGCTGATTATTCCTTCTTGGCCGCACCGCCGGCTCCCGGTCGGGAACCTACCCCGCGGGCGTCCACTTCCCAACCTAGGGGAGCAGTACAGCGGCGGCAAGACCTACAGGGCCTGTCCCGGGTCTCAACAGTGGAGGCTACCGGTTGGTGATGGCTGCGGCCTGCCCGAAGTAATCGGCGTCGACCATCACCGCGTAGCGCTCGGCTTCCAGGGACTTGACGGACTTGAAGTCACGGCGCCCGCCGCTGCTCCAGTGTCCGATGAAACCGAAGAGGGCACCCCACACGGCGGCGATGAGCACACTGCCCAGCAGGACACGCAGCCAGACAATGCCAGGGACGAACAGCCCGAACAGCAGGCCGATGAGCAGGCCGAACCACGCGCCGCCGGCGGCTCCAGTCAGAGCGGCTTTGCCTTTGGTCAGGCGCCCAGTGACCTGCTCCACGCTGCTGATGCCGAGGCCGACAATGCGCACGTGTTCCACCGGGAATTTTGCATCCGAGAGACGGTCCACCAGGCGCTGTGCCTGCGGGTAATCACCGAATTCGGCGAGCACGGCTGAAGCGCCCGGGGCGCCAACACTCGACGGGTGATGGATTGTTTGGCTGGTCATAGTCTGCCTCCAGTTGTCGTGGTGCTTGTATCTGAGGACGTCTTCACCGTAACAGATTTAGTTCGGTTAGCCGAACCGAACCTTTCTGCTTAGACTAACTCCATGACCGAACATCCTTCAGCGGTTGAGGACGGCGAGCCGACAGCCGGGGTCCACGTGCGCCACGGGGTCGCGCTGTTGCTCCAGTGGTCCAGCAGGAAGAAAATCCGCCGCTATATCTTTGGCCCCGCCGCCGCAAGCCTCTCCCCCACGGACACGGCATTGCTGGAGTACTTAACCAGGAACGGCCCGATGCGGCTTTCGGATCTGGCCGCACAGTGGGGGGTCAACAAATCCACCATGAACCCGCAGGTCAGCCGGCTCGAAGCGAAGGGCCTGATCGACCGCCGGCCGGACCCGGTCGACCGCCGCGCCACGTTGCTCAGCACATCTGCGAACGGCATTGACCTGCAACACCGGATCGGCGCGGCCGGCGCGGCAGCCTTCGACGAGATTCTCTCCACCTGGTCTCCGGAAGACCGGGAAGCCCTCGGCGCCATGCTGGTCCGCTTCGCCAATGAACTTTCCGCTGCGACGCCCCAGCTCCTCCGCAAAGGGTTTGCCGAGGATTCCCCGCCTGGTTCCAGCCAAGCGCCCGGACAGTGAGAGCCTTCCGGTCCCGGGACAGACCGGGCCGGCCTCGCCGCGGCCGCTAGGGAGTGGAGCGCCGAAAGCTTGCACCGGCCCGGTTCGGGGCTCGAGCGGGCCCTTGCCCGGGTGCCGAACGAGCGGCATGATGCCGGGATGAGGCTTACAGGAAAACTCCGCGGTGCCGGCGATGGACAATGGCTGCTGGAGGGATCGGAGCGGGGCAACGACGCAACCAGGTTGCCCCCGTGGTCCGCCGGGAACCAAGTACGCCAACTGCCGCACGGCCGGGAGTACTTCCCGCTACTGGCCGCCGAGCTTGATTCGGCCGGGCCAGGCGATCTGGTCCTGATCGCCGGGTGGCGCATCGACAGCGAACAGCTTTTAACCGCCGACCTGACCGTGGGGCAAGCGCTAAGCCGCTGCGCGTTGCGCGGGGCGGAGGTCAAGGGGCTGCTGTGGCGGTCCCATGCGTCCTGGATCCTGGGCACGTTGCAGACGAACCGGGCGCTGGCCCTTGAAGTCAATGCGTCAGGCGCCGAGTTTCTATTGGACCATCGCGTTCGCCCCTTCGGCTGCCACCACCAGAAGTTCGTGGTGATCCGCCGGGCAGCGGCCCGGGATGCAGACGTGGTTTACGTGGGAGGCATCGACCTGGCCCGGTCCCGGGCGGACAATGAGGCTCATCAGGGAGACCCGCAACCCCGTGGTTTCGCCCAAGCGTATGGGCCGACCCCAGCATGGCACGACGTTCAATTGCAGGTGCGGGGGCCTGCAGTCCGCGACATCGAGGAAGTGTTCCGGGAGCGCTGGAACGATCCGTCACCGATGACGCGCTTGCCTTGGCACCGGCTGCCGGACGTGTTCCGCGGACTGCAGCAAAAGCCCGCACCCTTGCCCGAACCGCGCCCGGCACCGCCGGTGGCGGGCACCTGTAGAGTGCAGCTGCTGCGCACCTACCCTAAACGTTCCCCTTCATACCCCTTTGCCCGCAATGGAGAGCGCAGTGTCGCCCGCGGCTACGCCAAGGCACTGCAACGAGCACGGCGATTGGTATACGTGGAGGACCAGTACCTCTGGTCGGCCGACGTCGGCCGGGTCTTCGCGGAAGCCCTGCGCGACAATCCCGACCTCCACGTCATCGCGGTCTGTCCCCGGTACCCGGACCAGGAGGGCCGCCTCAGGGTCCCTCCCGCACTGTTCGGACAGGGCCTGACCTGGCGGACCGTTAAGACAGCCGGAGGTGACCGGGTCTTGATGCTGGACATCGAAAACGGGGAGGGCTGGCCGATCTATGTCCACTCGAAGGTGTGCGTCATCGACGACGTCTGGGCAGCCGTTGGCAGCGCCAACCTGAATCGGCGATCCTGGAGCCACGACTCCGAACTGACAGCTGCCGTGCTCGATGAGGAGCGCGACACACGATTCCCAACTGATCCCGCAGGGCTCGGTGACGGTGCACGACGGTTGGCACGCAACCTGCGCCTGCAGCTTCTCTGCGAACACCTCGGCCGTGCGTCGGGCGGCGACGCAGACCTCCTCGATCCCAGCAGTGCGGTACGTGCCGTCCGCTCAAGTGCCGGTGAACTCGATGCCTGGTACGACGCAGGCTGCATCCCACCCAAGCCACCGGGGCGGCTGCGCACCCACGTCCCCCTCAAAGGATCACCGTGGCAGCGCCGGCTCACCGCCCCGGCTTACCGCGTCCTCTTTGATCCCGACGGCCGGCCGCTGCGTATGAGACTCAAACACCACTACTGACAGCCCGGGGACCCGTACGGCTTCAGGCGGTGCGCCTCATGCACGTCCTCCCGCGGAACCTGACTGACCAGCATCCGTCGTCCCGATGTCCCGGACGCACCGGAATCCGATGTGCGTCGTGGCGGAGTCGCGGTCCTGGGACTGTCGGGCGGCGGGCCGGTAGCGCAGGCAGTATTCGGGGGCGCAAAGGTGGGACCCGCCCTTGACCACGAAGGCGTCGCCTGGGCATGCCGGGCCGGTGTGATGCCTGCGCGGATTCGTCGGGACGCAGCAAGGGGACGTCGCGGCCTGCCGGTGGCGGGGTGCCCACCGGTCGGCCGTCCACTCCCAGACGTTTCCGATCAGGTCCACGGCTCCGTAGGCGTTGGCCGGGTACGCGCCCACCGGAGATGTCGTGGACCAGCCGTCCTCCGCGGAGTTCCGGTAGGGGAACGCCCCTTGCCAGGTGTTGGCCAAGTGGTAACCGCCGGGGCACCGCTGGTCGCCCCAAGCGTAAGGCTCCGGGACTTTACCCCCGCGGGAGGCGAACTCGTGCTCAGCCTCGGAAGGAAGCCTTTGCCCGGCCCAGCTGGCGTAGGCCGCCGCATCCTCCAGAGACACCTGCGTGACGGGGTGGTCAGGCCGGTCACCCAGTGCCCGGGAACCGGGGCCCTCGGGGGAACGCCACGACGCGCCGGGCACCCAGGACCACCAGAGCGACGGGTCATTCAGTGGAACCGGCCCCGACGTTCCGGTGAACACCAGCGACCCCGGGGCCAGCAGCCGCGGGTCCACGCCGGGGTAATCCGCCGGGTCGGGGGTCCGCTCGGCCACGGTGAGGTAGCCGGCGTCCTCAACGAAGCGGGCAAACTGCGCCACCGTCACGGGCGTGCGGTCCATCAGGAACGGGGACACTCGCACCGGGTGGACGGGCCGCTCTTCCGGATAGAAGGTCTCTGAGCCCATCAGGAACGCCCCGCCGGGTACCAGAACCATTCCAGTCGGAACCTCGGCCTCCGGGACAGCACCCTGGCTCACGGCGCCTGCTCTCGCTGCGCCGCGGTTGCGGGACCGGGTTCGGCCGGCAGCCCGCCGCCCGGGGCTCCGGCCTCGATATCCTCCAGCCGGTAACGGACCTCCCTCGTGCCGAAGATGTTCAGGTCGAAGGGCGGTTCGTCTTCGCCCAGCTCGGTGTCGATGAGGCTGACAAGCTTCTTGAGCATCGATTCCACCAGTTGCCCGTCATAGTCGGGATGGGAAGGATCCCCAATGTTACGTGTCTCGCCGGGATCTTCGAGGAGATCATAGAGCGCCACGTCGGAGACTGCGTGCAACTCCTCGACCGTACGGGGAACGCCGTACTGGGTGGGAGAGAACCACCGGACCAGCTTGTACCGGCCGTCGGAGAGCGATCGAAAGAAGGTGCGCTTGTCCAGGTCCGGGGCACCAAACTTTTTCCCGGCCGCACGGCAGTCCTCCAGCGTTTTCTCCGGGCCTTCGTGAAGCTGGGCCAGTTCACTGAGGGCACCTTGGATAGACCACTCCGGGTCTTGCATGTTGAGGCCGTCCCAGCTGGTTAGCGCGCCGTCGCCGGGCTCGGAGGAGGAGCCGCGAGGCGGCTTCGCGTGTCCCGGGCTCTCGAACACGGGCCGCAGGTTCCGCCCTTTCAACTTCGGGTACAGCCGACGTATTTCCGTCTCCTCCAGCCCCGCCCACGACAGGAAGGTAGTGGCGAGGTCCAGATGCGAGCCGACGGCGTCGGACTGCACCCCTTTGGGGCTGCGCGGCGCGACGACGGTCATGTTGACGATCGAGGCTTCCTGGAAGGGAATTGCTCCCTTCTGCGTCATGCCGTGGGCGCCGTTCATCTCGCCGTGGTCGGAGGTGAGGATCACCACGGTGTTCCGCCACAGGTCCTGCCGGTCGAGCTCGTTCAGGACCTGTTGGAACTGGGCGTCGACCATCCGCAGGCAGTTGATCAGGTAGTTCCGCCGGGCCTTCCACAAATCTTCCCGGCCCTCCGGAATCCGGCCGTAGTTCCACTCGGTGCTGCGCTTGTAGGACCGCACCCCGTACGGCTGGGCATCGAGGTCGTCGTGGAAGTTCACCGGGAGTTCCACGTCGTAGTCGCGCATGAACCCCAGATCCTGCGCGGGATGGGTCAAGGCGGCCATCACCCCATTCGCGTGGGCCTGCTCCTCTTGGCCGGAGCGCAGGAACATGACGTCGTGGGGGTTGACCATCGAAGAGATCAGCAACCATGGTTGATCCGGCGGCCGCTTGTGGCGCAGCCAGTCTACGGTCTCGAAGGCAACCGCACCGTCCAGGGTTTCACCATGGAGCGGGGCGCCCCAGTTGTCGCCCCAGGACTGGTAGTCCGAGAAGCCATAGCCTTCGAGGGCGTCCGAAGACTGCCCAGGGTGGGACAAGTGCCATTTGCCCTTGAAGGCGGAATAATATCCCTGCTCCCGCATCATCGTGCCGATCGTGGGGACGTCCTCGTCCAGCACGTCTATCCACGCGAAGTTGGTGTTGTCCCACAGGCCAACGTTCTTGGCGTGCTGGCCGGTCCACATCGTGGCCCGGGACGGAGTGCACTGTGGGACCGTGCAGTACTGGTTGCTCAAGCTGACGCCCGCCCCCACCAGACGCTGGATGGCAGGCAGCTCCACGCCCGGCGGCAGGTCCATGTGCACGTCCCACTGGTCCATGCACAGCACCAGAATGTTCGGTCGTTCCTCGCGGGCAGCGCTCATTGTCTCAGTCTCCTCCCCTGCCGGCAAACGCGCTCGCGCACTGTGCAAAAAACCGCCGCATGAGCGGGGCAAGCTCCAGCTGTCCGCACGTCCGGGAGGGACGGTGCCAAAGGCTCAGCAAGAAGGCGTCGGGGTTCCTGCACCGGCTGAAGGACCTCTTGATGACGCGCCCGGCAGAGCAGCCGATGCCGCGGTCAGCGCCCGCTCCGCCACGGCCCGGGATAACCCCAGCGCGCCCGAGCGAACTTAGCTGC
The DNA here is from genome assembly GCF_059091905.1 of Arthrobacter sp. Dra40. NCBI lineage: Bacteria > Bacillati > Actinomycetota > Actinomycetes > Micrococcales > Micrococcaceae > Arthrobacter > Arthrobacter sp. Dra40. The sequence goes on along the minus strand of NZ_JBNHHB010000080.1, from coordinate 8,509 downwards.
TTTCGTCGCCGGGCCTGGAGCCCAGCTGTTCATCCAGCCGCAGCAGGCCCGGTCCGTCATCGTTGACGAGCTTAACCCGGCCGATGATCTCGCCAACCGTAGCTTCTTCTTCCAGCTGTTCGTCGACGAACCAGTTCAACAGCGGGATGGAGTCGATGTCGCCCTCCTGCTGTGCCAGCCGGTACAGGTCGCGGATCGACTCGGAAACCTTCTTCTCGTGCGCCAGCGAGGCTTCAAAGACCTGCAGAACGGTCCCGGCAAAAACGGCGGGAGCGGTGATGGTTTGGATCTTCGGGTGCGCGCCACGGTCCATCATGTGGTCGATGAACTTGTTGGCGTGGACCACCTCTTCCTCGGCCTGCGCCCGGAACCAGCCGGCAATGCCGGGCAGGTCGATCGCATCCATCTCAATGGCGAGCTGCCGGTAAACCACGGAGGCCTGGAGCTCCAGCGTGACCTGGTTGTTAAACGCTTCTGCGAGTTTTCCTGTGAGTCCCATAAAGCCAAGACTATGTACGGGTTTGTGTCACCGCCAGCAAGGTAAGGCAGGCCAAGGTTAGGAGAGCCTGAACTACCGGTCCGCCCAGCTAACCGGCGGCATCAGCCGGAACAGCCGGCTTCGCCAGCCCTTCAACCACGACGGCGCGGGGCAGCTTGGTCAGTTCCTGCGGCTTGAGCAGCACTTTGCTGGAGCGGTTCCCGCCGCCCATCACCACGCGTTCCCGCTGAAGCACCGCCGCATCGATGTAGATGGGATGGTCCGAGGTTCCGATGGCGGTCACTCCCCCGATCTCCATGCCGGTCACGGCGCGCGTGGTCGCGGCATCGGCGAAGGACGCCCGCTTGACGTCCAGCAGTTCGCGGACGGTCTTATTGACGTCCAGCCGGGTGGTTCCCAACACCACGCACACCGCGTACTTGGGCGGTTCCACCTTCTTGGACACCACCACAATGGTGTTGGCCGACTGGTCCAGGGAGAAGCCGTAGTGTTCGCAAAACGCAGCAGTGTCCGCCACATCCGGGTCGCAGGCGAGAACCTCATATGTCAGGCCATGCCCGGCGAGCGCTGCCTCGACGGCGGGAAGCAACTCCGCTGCGCTCACTGCACGCCTGCCCTCTCAACGGTCCTGGTTACCGCGGCGAGGATTGCTTCCCCCAGCTCGACCGGTTTGGTGAATTGCGGCCAGTGCCCGGTTGGAAGGTGCACGTAATCGACGTCCTGAATCCTGGCCAATTCCACCACCTGCGGTGCGCCGGCGTCGATCCAGCCCTGCAGTTGCTCCGGAGTGAACTCGCATGTGATGACGGTGACCGGCACGTTGAAACGCCGCTCGTCGGAGAGTCGCTGCTGGTCGCAGGCCACGCCCTTCGGTTGCGGAATTGCCCGGGCACGGAAGGCGGCGCGGAGTCCGTCGTCGAGATCCACCAGGTCTTCTTCCTCGAAGAGTCCCCAGTCCGGCAGCGGCACCTCGTCCCCTTCGGCGGGCAGCTCGTCATTGATGACGCCGCCTTCACCCAGCGGGCCGCTGTCCACATAAATGGCACGGGCGACGCGGTCCGGGCGCTGGTCCACCGCGCCGTGGATGATGGCCCCGCCGCCTGAGTGGCCCACCAGGACCACCTGCCCGCCTAACCCGTCAACGGCTTGCACCGTCGCATCGATATGGTCGCGCAGGCCGATGCCTGCCCGTGGTGCATCAGCCGCTTCCAGCCCGGGCAGCGTCAGCGGGTGCACCCGGTGCCCGGCCGCGACCAGCGGTGGAGTCACCTCAGCCCACGACGACGCGTCCAACCAGAATCCCGGCACAAGGATGATGTCCATGTCAGGTGACTCTAGTGCGCGACCCGTGACGGAGGACACCTTTCGGTCAAAATTGGACCAGGCCGGGTTCGACGCCTGGCGTGACGCTACCGCCCGCGGGATTGGTGCCGGTTCGCTCTCCGCGTGGTTTGCGCCCATCCGGGCTCGAGGCGAGGCACGATCGTGTAACCTTTCTCAAACCCCGTGCGCTGCCCACCGGCCCTGCGTACCCTTTCTGGTCGTACCCATGCCATACAAGGAGAAGTCGAATGACTCTTGATGCGCGCCTGCCCCGGACCACCTGCATCCCGCTGCAGGACATCCGCACCGATTCCGCCCTGCTGACGGGCCTGCCGTGAGCGCCGTCGCCAAGACGGAACGCGAGCTGCGTGTATCGCAGCACGACCCTGCTGACATCGGCACCGTAGCCGCCGACATCGTCGAGGCGCTCATCGCGGCGCGTCCAACAGCGGTCATAGGTTTGGCCACCGGTTCGTCGCCGCTGCCGCTGTACCAAGCCCTTGCCCGACGTCGGCTGAATCTGGCCGGGGCCCGCTGGTTCGCCTTGGACGAATATGTGGGGCTGCCCGCCACCCACCCCGAGAGCTACGCGCAGGTGATCGACCGCGAGGTGGTCAAGCCGCTGGGCCTCGACCCTGCGTCGGTCCTGCTGCCGGATGCCAACCGGGCGGATGTGGACCAGGCCGCAGCGGACTATGAAGCCGCCATCGCCTCCGCGGGCGGCATCGACCTGCAGATCCTGGGCATTGGCCACAACGGGCACCTGGCCTTCAACGAGCCGGGATCAGCGCTCGATTCGCGCAGCCGCGTGGAAGAGCTCACGCTGCGCACCCGCCAGGCCAACGCCCGCTTCTTCCCCTCGCTCGACGACGTTCCGACGCGCTGCATCACCCAGGGTCTGGGCACCATCCTTGAAGCCAAGCGGCTGTTGCTGTTGGTACAGGGCCGGGACAAGGCCGACATCCTTTACCGTGCGCTGACCGGTCCGGTGCACTCCGATTGCCCCGCCTCGGTGCTTCAGCTGCATCCGGACGTCACGGTCCTCACGGACGCGGAGGCCGGCTCACTGCTTCCGGCCGGCGGGCCGTTGGTGCGGTGACCCGCACTTCCGCTGGCAGGACGCAGGGCCCCGCGTTGGCCTCCAGCGGCAGAGCCGACGGCTCGGCAACGCCGGCCGGCGCAGCAGACTCTTCTTCCCAACCGGTCAGAATGGCCCTCCGGGGCAGAATCCATACCGGTGAGGGTGAACTGCACGACGGCGCCGTGGCCGTGTCCGGACGGCACATCAGCTATGTGGGTCCGGCCAAGGACCTGCCGCCGGGCGCAGCGGACACCGTCATCGACCTCCCCGACGGTCAGCGGGTGATTCCCGGGCTGGTTGACCTGCACTGCCACGGTGCTTTCGGCGTCGACTTCTCCACCGCCACCGAGGCGGACGCACGCGGCGCAGCAGCCAGGATCCATGCTTCCGGGACCACCACTCTGCTGGCGAGCCTGGTGACCGCCACGCCACGGGACCTGCTGGCCGGACTTAACGTCCTGTCGAGGGTCGCCGCCGACGGCGATATCGCCGGCATCCATTTAGAGGGGCCTTTTCTCTCGCGGGAACGGTGCGGTGCCCAGGATCCGAACCGGCTGCTGGAGCCGGACCTCCGCCTGGCCGGCGAGCTGGTGGCGAGTGGCCACGGATTCCTGCGCACCATGACGTACGCGCCGGAGCTGGCCGGCTCCTGTGAACTCGTCCAGCTCCTCGCCGGCCACGGCGTTGTCCCCTCACTGGGGCACACGGCCGCGGACAGCTCAATGGCGGCGGAGTCGCTGCGCCGGGTAAAAGATGCCTTGGCGGCGCAGTTCGGCGAGGGTGCCCGTGTACCCACGGTGACCCACTTGTTCAACGGAATGGACCCACTGCATCACCGCTCCCCCGGCGCCGTGGCCGCCTGCCTCCGCGCCGCCCGTGCAGGCAACGCCATCGTGGAGCTCATCGCAGACAACACCCACCTGCACCCAGACCTTGTCGCGACCATGTTCGAGCTGCTCGACAGCGACAACATCGCTCTGGTGACCGACTCGATGGCCGCCGCAGGGTTGTCCGACGGTGAGTATTCTCTCGGGTCCGCCGCGGTGCAGGTGCGCTCCGGGGTTGCCCGCCTCGCCTCCGGAGTCATCGCGGGCGGCACCGCCAGCATGCTGGATCTGGTGCGGAACGCCGTCGAAGCGGGCGTTCCGTTCGACCAGGCCCTCCGGTCTGCCTCGGTCGTCCCGTCCCGGGTCCTCGGCCTGGCCGACAGCGTGGGTGCCTTGGCTCCTGGCAAGGATGCCGACCTCGTGATCATCGATTCCAGCGTGCGGGCTGCCCGTGTCCTGCGCCGGGGCGCGTGGCTGCAGGCGGGCTAAGGCCGCCAACGCGCAGCTGAGGCCAGCCGGACGTGGTGGGCTGGACGGAATACTGGCCAGATAGCCACGTTGTGACTGGTATGCAGCTCGCCTCCGTCCCCGTCTCCATCCTCGACCGCGCCAACGCCCGCGAGGGCAGCACCGCGGCCGACGCCCTGGGCGCCACCATCCGGAGGGCACAGCACGCCGAGCAGCTGGGCTTCCACCGGTTCTGGGTGGCCGAGCACCACGGCGTGCCGGGGATCGCCGGTTCGGCGCCGACGGTGCTGATGGCGGCCGTGGCGGCGCAGACCAAACGGATCCGCGTCGGCTCCGGCGGAGTGATGCTGCCCAGCCACCAGCCACTGGTAGTGGCCGAACAAGCCGCGACCTTGCAGGCGCTGTTCCCCGGCCGGGTCGATCTCGGAATCGGCCGCTCCGTCGGCTTCACGCCGGCGGTGCGCTCGGCGCTGCGACAGGACACCGCCGCCGCGGACCGGTTCGAGGAGGACCTGGCTGAACTGCTGTCCTACCTCGGCGGCAACGCCGCCATTACCGCCCGCCCGTACGACGGCGGTGCCACGCCGCCATTTGTGCTGGCCACAGGAAAAGGCGCGGATATCGCGGCCAAGGCGGGCCTCGCCGTCGTTGTTGGCGGTCCCGCCTTTACCGGACGCAGACCGGAACTGGCCCGCGGCGTGCTGGAGCGCTACCGCAAAAACTTTAGGCCCTCCCCTTATTACACGGAACCGTACGTGATCGCCTCGGCGAACGTTGCCGTTGCAGATACCGCCGAACAGGCCAGGGACCTGCTGCTGCCCGAGGCGTGGGCCATGGCGCAATCACGCACCCGCGGGGAATTCCCGCCGCTGGCACCCGTCGAGTCGATTGACGGGCTTTCGATGACCAGCCGGCAGAAAGCGCTCGTGGACGAGACGCTGGTTGCCGCCGTGCACGGAACCGCGGAACACGTGCGAGAGCGGCTCCGCAGGTTAATGGATGTGACCGGTGCCGACGAACTCATGGTCACCACGAACACCTTCGATACGGCCGCACTGGCCGACACCGACCGCAGGCTTGCCGCCCTCTTCAACCTTGGTTGACGCGCACGAACCACCACCTGGCGGAGCCGTGGGAGAGGGGCATATGGGGGTCCCGGATCCTGGTATGGGGCGCGCGAGCCTGGCAGCGAAGCCGGTGAAGCCGTGGGGACCTGTCAATACGAGGGCCTTCACTATAGGGTGAGCGCGTGGGAGATCCGCTCTGTGTGCCCCTGTCGGCGCTGTCGCGCAGTGACGTAGCGCTGGCCGGGGGCAAGGGGGCAAATCTGGGCGAACTGGTGGGGGCCGGTTTCGACGTCCCCGACGGCTTCGTGGTGACCACCAGCAGCTACCGGCTGATCCACCCTGACGTCAGGAACGCGCTCTCCCAGGAGCAAATCTTGGCCGCGCAGGTGCCCCCCGTCGTGGCGCAAGCGATCAGCGACGCCTATGCGGCACTGGGCGCGGGCCCAGTCGCGGTCCGGTCGAGCGCCACCTCCGAGGACCTGCCCGGAGCAGCTTTCGCCGGACAGCAGGACACGTTCTTGAACGTCGTCGGAGTCCAGGACGTGCTCGAAGCAGTGCGCCGGTGCTGGGCTTCATTGTGGACCGACCGCGCCATCGCCTACCGGCGCCGATTGGACATCGACCCTGCAGGCGTCGCGATCGCCGTCGTGGTGCAGCGCCTGGTGTCCGCCGACTACGCCGGAGTGATGTTCACGGCCAACCCGGTCACCGGCGACCGGACCCAGGTGGTGATCGACTCCAACCCCGGCCTGGGCGAGGCCGTGGTAGCCGGGCTCGTCACACCGGATCACGCAATCCTGGACCGAGCCAACCGCGTCCTTGAGCGGCGGGCGGGACGTCAGGAGGTGGTGATCAGCGCCAACCGTGACGGGGGCGGTACCGGAGAGCAGGTGGGTGGCGCAGCCTCGCCCCTGACCGAGCAGCAACTCGGGAGCATCGCGGATCTGGGGCGCCGAGTGGCCGAGCACTTCGGACGGCCGCAGGATATCGAGTGGGCCATCGAGCAGGGGCGTCTGCACGTGCTGCAGGCCCGACCGATGACCGCTCTTCCGCCGGCCCCGGTCCGACTGACCCGGGTGCAGCGACTGACCGGCCCGATACTGCTCGAGCTCTTGCCCCGCAGGCCCTACCCGATGGAGGTCAGCGCCTGGATTCGGCCGACCATCGGCACGCACGTGGAACGCATGCTCCGGGGCATGACCGGGGTCATCGTGCGCTTCGACCAGATGATCCCGGCCCAGGACGAGGTGGTCCAGGGCTTCGTGCCGCCCCGGCCTCGGCCCACCGCGCAGACCCCGGCACGCCTTTGGCGATCCGCCCGCACGGCCCGGCGCCTGAAACCCGGCGCGTGGCGGTCCGACCCCCGATACGACCAGTACGTGGCGGCCGCGGCCGCCCTGAACACTGCGGACCCGACGACTCTGACATGGAGCGAGCTCCTCACCGTCCCGGCGCACGCGGCCCGGCTTACCGACCTCGTGACCAGGCTGCGCGTGGATTACCTTCCCGCCGCGGGGGTGAACCTGGGCAGGTTGCGGGCGCTGCTGGCCTTCCTGCACCGCGGCCGCCTCTTTGGTGACCTGATTGTGAACGCGCCCACGACGACCAAGGCCGCGAACCAGGCCTTGAGCGCCCTGGCCACCCAGGTGCGGGACAACCCTGATCTCATGGCGGCGTTCACCGGCCAGGACCTTGACGATGTGGCCGGCTTCGTGACTACAGCCCCGGCGGCCGCGGAGTTCAGGGCGTCACTGTGTGCGTTCTCGAAAACCTACGGACACCGCGAGACCAGCAGTCTGATGCTCGTGCGGGACCCAACGTGGGGCGACTCCCTCATGACGGTGCTCTCCCTGGTCCGTGTGCTCCTTAACGAGCCCGAACACCCGACGCCTCCTGCCGCTACCGCATCAGCGCTTGCGGCGCTCATGGCGCATCCGCTGGTGCGGCTTACCCGATCGCAACGGGGCGTTGAACGCCTCGTCCGCCAGGCTGCCGCGGGAGTCGCCCTGCGCGAGGACACCCACTTCGAGCTGACCCGGACGATGTCTGCGGTGCGGCGAGCGGTTGAGGAAGCCGGACACCGGCTCCAGCGCGCCGGGGCCCTGGACACCGCTCAGGAGGTGTGGACGCTGACCCTGGACGAGCTGAGCGAGGTCCGCGACCCGGCCTCGGCACCAGAAACCGTTGACCTTCGCACTCCGGCGCGGCGACGTCAGTCGGCGTATGCCGAGCTCGCCGCCAACCCGCTCATCGCGACCACGACCCTGTATCCCCCGCGGGCAGCAGAACCCGACACCCTGCTGAGCGGGGTCGGCGGTGGGGGCGGCAGCGCCACCGGCCACGTCCGGGTGGTCGCCGGACCCGCGGACTTCTCCACGCTGAAAACCGGAGAGGTCCTGGTGTGCGCGGCCACCAACCCGTCCTGGACCCCGTTGTTTCAGCGCGCGGCCGCCGTCGTCGTCGACCACGGCGGTCTCGCCTCCCACGCTGCCATCGTGGCCCGCGAGTACGGTATCCCGGCCGTCATGGGCTCCGCGAGGGCCACCAGCGTGCTGACCACGGGACAGCATGTCCTGGTCGACGGCGATGCCGGCGTGGTCCGGGCGGCCGCGTGACGCCTGACCGCCGAACCGGCTCCCGACGTCGCGGGCCTGTCACCGCGACGTCGCGGGCCTGTCACCGATTGAACCGGTGGTCGGGCGGCTGCCGGGTCAGCGCCGGCCGTAGTGAACAACGATGGTTCGCTGCTGCATGTTTCCGTCCGCATACAGCAGGGTGCTGACCGGGACGCCGTACAGCGCGGAGAGCTCCCGGTCGGTGAGCAGCTCGTCCGCGGTCCCGGCAATCGGTCCGGAGCCACCCATGAGTACCACGTGGTCCGCCAGGTACAGGGCGTGGTCGGGGTGGTGCGTGCTCAGCAGTACAGTCATGCCGTCTGAGATCAGTTCACCGAGCAGCGTCAGAATGCGGACCTGGTTCTTCAAATCCAGGCCTGTGGCGGGCTCGTCGAGAATCAGGATGGGGCAGCCGGTGGCTATGGCGCGGGCGACCAGGACCAATTGCTGCTCGCCGCCGCTCAGAGTTGGGAACAGCCGGTCCTGCAGTCCGGCAATGCCGACCCGGTCCAGCGCTTCCAGCGCCGCCGCCCGGTCGGCCGGTCCGGGCGAGCGGAAAAAGCGGACCTGCCGGGCCCGGCCCATGAGCACCATGTCCAGTGCAGGGTAGGCGAACGCGCTCCCGTGGA
>NZ_JBNHHB010000079.1:0-22386 GCF_059091905.1 Arthrobacter sp. Dra40 | reverse complement strand
GGGTCGGCCGCAGGCCGGCTGCTTTCCTGTGAGCAGGAATTGCTGGCGGTGCGGGCGGATCTGGTGGCCACCGCCGATGCCTGGGTTTCGCCAGCAGGCAGGGCATTCAGGAACCGGTTGCACGAGCATCGCGCGCGGATGCTTGAGGCGGCCGGTCTCTTGGGTGACGCGGCGTTTACCGTCCGGACTGCGGACGTGGCTGCCCAAACCGCAGTCCTGTACGGCCGGTTCCCATGATCCGGGCGACGCCTTTCAGGGGTGGGAGGGGTGGCAGTGGCTGAGGCGGACTGGCTTCCGAGCGGTGCCCGATGGTGGGAAGGCGGGACCGGCCACCGTAGCTACCCTGGCTACCGGGTTGCCGGCGGCGTGGGCGGGACCGCCTTTGAATGGCAGGAGCTGGCAACTGCCGCACTTCGCCTGGAGTCCGCCTCGGCCGCGGTTGACGACGTGTGGGGGCAGGTCCTGTCGGTGCAGATGCTGCTGACCGATCCGCGCTGGACGATGCTGCCGGAGCGCCGGGCGGCTGAAGCTGCAGCGCAGGCAGCCGCCGCATCGTTGGCTGCACTGGCCGACAGCATAAAAGCTTTGGCCGTGAGCGTGCGTCTGGCTTACGGAACCTACCTGGCCGTTGAGCAAGCCGTCGAGGCGGTCCTACAGGCCGTTGACAGGGCGATCTGGTGGGCATCGGTTCCCCTTGGCATGGCCTTCAACGAGGGCCGGCCAACGCTGTCCGGAGGCGAACGGCTGCTCAACCAGGTGCCGGCCGCACTGGCCGGAACGCTGGGAGGTCCGGCCGCGGGGATGCTGCTGCTCGACAGCCGGCAGGGCGGCCTGTGGAACAGTGCGGCCACTGAGCGCTTGGCGCCCTTGCTGGTGTCCGCGGCGCAGCAGGCGGGCCTGCTCCGCGGCACCCGCATCGAAATCGAACGGGTGGCCGCAGTGGCCAAAGAAATCGATCCCCCGCCCGCTTCACTGGAAGGGTTGCTGCAACGGACCGCTATCGCGGCCGACGCCGGGAACGGCGCCGTCGAGATACTGGAAGTGACGGCCCCCGGCGGGCAGAAGCGGTGGGTGGTCGCGTTGCCGGGGACCCAGGCCGCGGGTTCCGCCGCGCCGACAACAAACCCGTTCGACGAGACCGGCGTGGCAGAAGCATTCGCCGGCGGGAGCCCCTACCTCGCGGACGCGGTCTCCCGTGCTCTCAACGAGGCCGGCGCCAGCCCCGAGGACTCGGTGCTGCTGGTCGGCTACAGCCAGGGCGGCATCCACGCCATGAACCTCGCCGCCGACCCTGCCTTCCTGGCCAACCACAACGTAGGGTTCGTGCTCACCGCCGGCTCGCCGGTAGGGGGCATCGAGCCGGGCCCGGGCGTGCGCAGCGTTCACGTGGACCACGCCCAGGACTGGGTGCCTGGCGCCGATGCCAGGCCGAATGGCAACGGGCGGCACCAGGTCACCGTGACCCTGACCCACCCGGTCGGCACGCCGGCCGGCGAGCCGGCCGGGCTGGGACCCGGACATGATCTGGGGAACTACGTCCAAGGGGCCCGAAGCCTTGACCTGGGCGCGGATCCGTCGGTGCGCGAGATGGCGGGCTATCTTGGCACAGCGCTCGCCGGCGGCACCGCCCGGCAGCATCTGTTCACGCTGCGGCGCTCGCAGCCACAGTCCGGCGCGCGGCCCCGTCCGGATGCTCCGGTCACCCGGCAGGCACAGCCGTCGTCCGGATCCGGCGTGCGCCGGCAACAGCTGCCGTGAATCAGCGGCTGCGGGTCAGGGTGCCCGCCACCAGCGAGACCAGACTGATGATCAGCGAGCCGAGGACCGCGGTCCAGAAGAACGAGTCAACGACGAACTCCACCGGAGTGAAGCTGGAGAGCCAGGCGGTGAGCACCAGCATCAGCGCATTGATCACGACGGTGAACAGCCCGAGCGTGAGGATCGTAAGGGGCAGCGAGAGGAAGGAAACGATCGGCCGGACAATGGCGTTGACCAAGCCGAAAATCAGGCCGATGAACAGATATCCCAGCACCGTGCCAAAAGTTTCGTTCCCCACGGCCTCCGCTGCGGCGGTACCGTCGATGGCCATGCCGGGCAGGATCCAGTTGGCCACCCACAGTGCCAGCGCGTTGACGATGACCCGCACAATGAACTTTCCCATCTGTGTATGCTGTCACATCCGGGCTTGGGGACGCTGGGAAAACTGCTGCTGGCGGCGCACGTATCCTTTAAGGCATGACTTCTCCTGAGAGCCCCATCACAGAAGCTGCGGTTCCGGCAGCAGGAACGTCGGTACGGATACATCCCCGCCCGGTCCTCGACAGGCTGCCCAAATATGCTGCCGGCAAACCGCCGACAGCTATCGAAGGACTGCAGTCCTATAAATTGTCCTCCAACGAAAACCCTCTGCCGCCGCTGCCGGCCGTCCTGGAGGCGGTCAACGCACAGACGGACATCATGCGCTACCCCGACCCGCTGTGCACCGCGCTGCGGACCGAACTCAGCCGCTTCCTGGATGTCCCGGCCGAAGACATCGTCACCGGGGCGGGCAGCCTGGGTGCCTTGGTGCAGATCCTGCAGACGTTCGCCGGACAGCATGAGGACGGCACCGAAGACGAAGTGGTCTACGCCTGGCGTTCGTTCGAGGCCTACCCGATCATGGTCGGACTTACGGGTGCCCGCAGCGTGCAGATCCCGAACCGGGCCGACGGCGCGCACGACCTGGAAGCCATGCTGGACGCAGTGACGGAGCGAACCAAGGTCATTCTGCTGTGCACGCCGAACAACCCCACCGGGCCGGCCCTTAAAGCGGCCGACGTCGAAGACTTCGTGCGCAGGGTCCGCGACGACATCATTGTGGTCATCGACGAGGCGTACACGGAGTTCGTCCGCGACCCGGAGGTCGTCGATGGCGTGTCCATGTACAAGAAGCATTCCAATGTTGTGGTGCTGCGGACCTTCTCCAAGGCCCACGGCCTGGCCGGCCTTCGGGTGGGCTATTCCGTTTCGCAGCCGGAGATCACCCAGCACCTGCGTGTGGCGGCCACGCCGTTCGCCGTGTCCAGTTTGGCTGAGCACGCGGCAATCACCTCGCTGCGCCACTACGACGAAGTTGTAGAAAGGGTACAAAGCCTCGTCGACGAGCGGGACCGCGTGGTCGCCGGACTCAAGATGCTCGGCTGGACGTTCCCGGAGACGCAGGGCAACTTCGTCTGGCTGCCGCTGGGGGACCGGGCGCAGGAGTTTGCGGAGCTTGCCGGGCGGCAGGCGCTGTCCGTCCGGGCCTTTGCAGGCGACGGGGTGCGGGTCAGCATCGGTGAGGTCGAAGCCAACACCCGCTTCGTGGCCCTCTGTGAGAACTATACAAACGGTCCCGGCGTTTCCTGACGGTAATATCACCGGCCCCCGCGGCACGTGCCAGTAGGCTAGGACGAGACAAACGACCGATATATGCCGGGCCTGGAATGCATTCCCGGCCCGGCATATATGAACAGCGAAGACCGGTGCCGTTGGGCGCCAGGTCGGCGAGGAGTTCGTATGGGCGCTGAGCACCTGCCCGCCTCGGAATTCGACATCGAAGAACTGGAGCAGTCGCTGGTGGCCAGCGACCCTGCGGACGCGCCCCCGCTGGTGCAGTTGATGGCCCCTGACGGGAGCATCCGCGAGGACGCCAGGTTCAGCGACTATGCGTCGCACCTCGACGGCGAAGCTCTCCGCGGCATGTACCGCGACATGGCGCTGATCCGCCGGTTCGACCAGGAGGCCACCGCGTTGCAGCGGCAGGGGCAGTTGCTGCTCTGGCCTCCCCTGCTCGGCCAGGAGGCGGCACAGATCGGCTCCGGACGCGCCATGCAAGCGCAGGACTATGTGTTTCCGACCTACCGGGAGCACGGCGTTGCCTTGACCCGGGGGCTGGATCTGTCCCACGTGCTCAAGCTCTTCCGCGGTGTCAGCCAGGGCGGCTGGAACCCCCGGGAGGCCAACTTCCATCTCTACACGCTGGTGCTGGCGGCCCAGGCACTGCACGCGGTGGGCTACGCCATGGGCATCCAGCGCGACGGCGACGACGGTGTGGCCGTTGCGTACTTCGGCGACGGTGCCAGTTCCGAAGGCGACGTGCACGAGTCGATGGTGTTCGCCGCCTCCAACCAGTCGCCGGTGGTGTTCTTCTGCCAAAACAACCACTGGGCCATCTCCGTTCCCACGGAAGTCCAGTCGCGGGTTCCGCTCTCCAACCGTGCCACCGGTTACGGCTTCCCGGGCATCCGGGTGGACGGCAACGACGTCGTCGCCGTCCATGCCGTCACCCGGTGGGCCATGGAGCACGCCCGCTCGGGCAAGGGACCGGTGCTGATCGAAGCATTCACGTACCGGATGAGCGCCCACACCACCGCCGATGACCCGACCAAATACCGCGAGGCCGCCGAAGAAGACGGCTGGCGGGAGCGCGATCCGATGTTGCGGCTCGAACGGTACCTGCGCAGCACCAACACGGCCGGCGACGAATTTTTCGAGCAGGTTTCGGCCGATGCCGACAAGCTTGCGGCGACCACCCGTGCCGACGTCCTGGCCATGGAAGCGCCGGACTTCGAGGACAACTTCGCCAATGTCTACGCCGATCCGCACCCGTTGGTCCGCGAGGAGCTGGAATGGCACCGGCAATACCAGGCCGGCTTCGCCGATACCGGAACCGACGGCACCGCTGCAGGGGAGGCACGCTGATGACCACCACCATGACTATCGCCAAGGCCATCACCAGCGGGCTCCGCGCCGCCTTGGCCAATGATCCGAAAACCCTGATCATGGGCGAGGACATCGGCAAGCTCGGCGGCGTCTACAGGGTCACCGAAGGACTCCAGGCCGAGTTCGGAGCCGACCGCGTGGTCGACACTCCGCTGGCCGAGTCCGGCATTCTCGGCACCGCCATCGGGCTGTGCTTCCGCGGCTACCGGCCCATCTGCGAAATCCAGTTCGACGGCTTTGTCTTTCCGGCGTTCAACCAGATCACCACCCAGCTGGCCAAAATCCGGACCCGCAGCTCCGGCATGCTGTCGGCTCCCGTCGTCGTCCGCATTCCGTACGGTGGCGGCATCGGATCGATCGAGCACCATTCGGAGTCACCGGAAGCCCTCTTCGCGCACACGCCCGGCCTGCGCATCATCACGCCCTCCAACGCCCACGATGCCTATTGGATGACCCAGCAGGCCGTCACCAGCCAAGACCCGGTCATCATCTTCGAGCCCAAGCGCCGCTACTGGCTCAAGGGCGAGGTGGACACCGAGTCGCCCGGCCGCGATGCCTTCAGCGCCCAAGTGGTCCGCGAAGGCACCGACGCGACCATCGTCGCCTACGGGCCGCTGGTGCCCGTCGCCCTCGCGGCGGCGAAGGCAGCGGAAGAGGACGGGACCAGCGTGGAGGTCATCGACCTGCGATCCATCTCGCCGATTGACTTCGACACCGTCACGGCCTCGGCCGAGAAGACCGGCCGGTTGATTGTCACGCACGAAGCCCCGACCTTTGGCGGCATCGGCGGCGAGATCGCTGCGCGCGTGGGTGAACGCGCCTTCCTGAGCCTGGAAGCGCCGGTGCTGCGCGTTGGCGGCTTCCATATGCCGTACCCGGTGGCGAAGGTGGAGGAACAGTACCTGCCGGACATCGACCGCCTGCTTGAGGCCCTCGACCGTTCGCTCGCCTACTGATATCGGAGATTCCATGTCGAATACACAGATTTTCACCCTCCCCGATGTTGGCGAGGGACTGGTCGAAGCCGAGATCGTGTCCTGGAAGGTCAAGTCGGGGGACACCGTGGCGGTCAACGACGTCATTGTGGAGATTGAGACCGCGAAGTCCTTGGTAGAGCTGCCCAGCCCGTATGCGGGAGTGGTGTCGGAGCTGCTGGTCCCCGAGGGGCAGACCGTGGAAGTCGGGACACCGATCATCGCCGTCGCCGCCGAAGGTGACGGTCCGGGCGCGTCCGCAGGGCCCGCTGCCCAAGCCCCGGCAACCTCCGCAGTGCCCGAGCAGCCGGTGCCCGACGCCACTCCCGAGGGCGGGCCGCTGGTCGGTTCCGGGCCCAAGGCCGACCCCGTCAAGCGCCGCCCGCGGCGCAGCGTGGCCCCCGTTTCCTCGCCCACGACGACGACGGCGGAGCCCGCCTCGACGCAGCGGCGGTCGGCCAGCGGGTCCGCGCCCGCCACGGAAGTGCACCTGCCGGAGCCGCACGGGCAGGCACAGCATGTGCCGCCGGTTCCCGCCGACGATGACTCGCCCGTCCCCGGATCCGCTCCCGCCGCCGGCGCCGGGCAGGCCCGCGGCGAAGCGGTCCACTCGGCTGTCACCCGGCTGCTGACCCGGGTGCTGGCCAAGCCGCCGGTGCGCAAGGCTGCCAAGGATTTGGGCATCAACCTGGCGGATATCACCCCCACCGGCAAGGGCGGCGAGGTCACAAAGCAGGACCTGCTCAGCTACCAGGCGCAGCGCGAGGCCGAGCAGGCAGCCGCCCCGATGTTCTGGACGCCCCGGAAGGGCCTGGACAACCGGATCGAGCGGATTCCGGTCAAGGGCGTGCGCAAGGCCACCGCCAAGGCCATGGTTGATTCAGCGTTCAGCGCCCCCCACGTGAGCATCTTTGTGGATGTGGACGCATCACGGACCATGGAGTTTGTTCAGCGGCTGAAGAAGTCCCGCGACTTCGAAGGCGTCAGGGTGTCCCCGCTGCTGATCCTGGCCAAAGCCGTCATCTGGGCTGCCGCGCGCAATCCGAACGTCAACGCCAGCTGGGTGGAGACGGAGTCCGGCGACGAGATCCACGTCAAGCACTTCATGAACCTGGGCATTGCAGCGGCCACGCCGCGAGGCCTGCTGGTCCCGAACATCAAGGACGCCCAGGACCTCTCGCTCAAAGAGCTCGCCGTCGCCCTCAACGACCTGGCCACCACGGCCCGCGCCGGCAAGACCAAGCCCGCCGACATGCAGAACGGCACGCTGTCCATCACCAACATCGGCGCGCTGGGGATCGACATCGGCACCCCGATCATCAACCCCGGCGAAGTCGCAATTGTCGCGTTCGGCACCATCCGGCAGAAGCCGTGGGTGGTCTCCGGCGAAGTCATCCCGCGCTGGATCACCACGCTGGGCGGATCGTTCGACCACCGCGTGGTGGACGGCGACCTGTCCGCCCGGTTCATGGCAGACGTGGCGGCCATCATGGAGGAACCGGCGCTGCTGCTGGATTGATCCGTTGGAGTGCTGGTGCCCTCGCCGCAGCCGTGGCATGATCTCGGTGTGGCGAGGAGGAGCAGCATCACGTGACCAGCCCAGCGGGCGACGCCGGTACCAGCATGCCCGGCATGGACGAACCACTGCCGCACGCCGCGTCCAGCGCCGCCGAACCTGCAGTGATCCCGACAGCGGATCTCTACGACCAGCGCGGCGACGAACTTGCCTCCGTGGCGCTCCAGTTCCAGAACTTCGGCGGACGGTCGGCGTTCAGCGGACCGGTCCGCACCATCCGGTGTCTCCAGGACAACGGGCTGGTGAAGTCCATGCTTAACTCCCCGGGCCGCGGCGCCGTGCTGGTCGTCGACGGCGGAGGCTCGCTGGAGACGGCGCTGATGGGGGACATGATCGCTGAAGCCGGCGCGGCGAACGGCTGGTCCGGAGTGATCATCAACGGCGCCGTCAGGGACCGGGCGGCCCTCGCGCGGCTGCCGCTGGGCGTCAAAGCGCTCGGCAGCAACCCGCGCAAGAGCGCCAAGGACAGTGCCGGCGAAACGGACGTACCCGTCGTAATCGGCGGCGTGGTGTTTCGGCCGGGGGCCACAGTGCACGCCGACTTGGACGGCATCCTGGTGGACGCCTAACCGCGCCCGCGCACCACGTGAGCCCAGTCGTCCTGTGAAAGACTGGGCGCATGAGTAACAACAGGCCCTCGGGTCAGCGCAACGGCTCCGGGATACCCAGGATCGACTGGAAGGGCACCCTGTGGGCCATGGCAGCCGTGTTCCTGCTCAGTTATGTCATGATCTGGCTGGTGCCCGGCCTGCACCCGATCCTGCGGATCATCATTGTCATCGGCCTGTACTTCGCCGGCCGCTACGCGTACTACCGCTACATCAAGAACCGGCGCCGGCCATAGCCTTTTCCAGGACGGGTGCCAGCCTCCGCACACCCTCACGGATGGCGTCCTCGGACACCGCGCTGAAGGCCAGCCGCAGCTGATTGGACGGTTCGTCGGAGGGGCTGAACGCCGCGCCCGGGATGAAGACGACGCCGGCCTCAATCGCATCGTGGAGCAGCGGGTAGGTGTCGACGCCCTCGGGAAGGGTGACCCACACGAAGAAGCCGCCTTCGGGCTCCGTCCAGCTGGCTCCCTCCGGCATGAATTCCTTCAGCGCCGAGAGCATGGCGGCACAACGCGTGGCATACAACTGACGGTAGGTATCGATCTGCCCCACCCAGTCGTGCTCGTCGAGATACGTGGAGACCAGCATCTGGTTCAGCGTGGGCGGGCACAGGGTGACCGCCTCGTTGGCCAGGTAGTAGCTCCGCTGCAGGTGGGAAGGCAGCAGCGCCCAGCCGATCCGCAGGCCAGGCGCCATGATCTTTGAGAACGACCCTAGGTAGATGACGTCGTCGGGGTTGTCCGCGCGCAGCGGACGCAACGGCTGTCCGTCGAAGCGCAACAGCCCGTAGGGATTGTCCTCGAGGACCAGAATCCCGGCCTCCCGGCAGATGTCCACGATCTGCTGCCGGCGCTCCGCGGCGAGCGTGATGCCGGACGGGTTATTGAAGCTGGGAATGGTGTAGAGGAATTTAATGCTGCGGCCTTCACCCTGCAGCTCTTCGATGCGGCGCTGCAGTTCGGACGGGATGAGACCGTGCCCGTCCATTGGCACGGGTTCCACCTGGACCTCGTAGGCCTCGAACGTATTCAGCGCCCCCACGTAGGTGGGATCTTCACACAGCACAACATCGCCGGGATTGCAGAAAACTTTGGCGGCCACATCCTGGGCGGACTGCGAACCGGCTGTGACCACCACGTTCGCCGGATCCGCTCCGGTGATGCCTTCCCGTGCCATGACTTCGCAGATCAGGCGCCGCAGGCTCTCGGTGCCCTGGCCCCCGCCGTACTGCAGGGCTGTCATCCCGTGCTCCGCGATCAGCCGCTGCGCCATGCCGGCGATCTTTTCCAAGGGCAGGGACTGCAGGTATGGATTGCCGCCGGCCAAGGAGACCAATCCCGCGCGCATCGAGATGTCAAAGACGTCGCGGACGGCGGATTGCTTGATGTTCGCGGCCCGTTGCGAAAAGAGGTGCTGGTGCTGGTGTGCCGCCGTCGCACGTTCCAGTGCCACTTCCGTCTCGGTTGGCAGTGTCGTGGAGAAGTCTGCGTCCTGTGAAGTCACTCACACAGAATAGCCCGCCACGTTACGGAACAGGAAACAGAAGTTTTCTATTGGTGCTGTTTCGGCCTACAGCCAGCCTGCGTCGCGGGCCTTGAGCGCCGCCTGGAAACGGCTGTCCGCGCCCAGTTGCTCCAGCATCCAGGCAATGTGGCGCCTGCAGGTGCGAACGCTGATATCCAGCCGCCGGGCAATTACCTCGTCCGAGTATCCGGCAGCCATGGCATTGAGGATGGAATGTTGGATGCCGTTCAGGTTCGAGGCATCGTTTTCCTGCGCGCCCAGAACATAGGGAGAGGCAAGATCCCACGCCACCTGGAACAGGTTGATGAAAACCTGGATGAGGTTAAAGTCGCGCACCACCAAGGCGCCGCGGTCCTCCGGGTGCAGTTGTCGTCCGATCAGGGCCAGATTGCGGTCGAAGATCATGATCTTCAACGGCACATAAGGCAGGGTCCGGTACTCGCCGCCCGCTGGGGATATGGCCGCGACCGCTTTGCGCGTGGGCACGTGGTCCAGCGTGCTGGAGTGGCTGATGTTCTTGCGGACCACCCCGCGCTGGAGCAGTTCGAGGTCCTTCTGGATGCCCTCTTCGTGCACGTCCGCCGAGGCGCCGGAACCGGGCTGGCTGATCAGCACCTGCTCCGAGACATCCCGGCCGTAGTCGACCAGCAGTTTGCGGATCACGCCGGGGTCTTCGAGTACTTCCACCGAGGAGTCCAGCGCCACCCGTTTGCGTGCTGCCAAATAGGTCGGTACCAGGGCCGCCATATCCGCGCGGTGGCCGCTGATCTTGGTGCGCAGGTCGATCAGCAGCCGCTCGTCGGAGTCCACCAGTTGCGACAGCGCCACATCGGGGGAGATGGCAACATAGCACTCCACGTCCGGCGCCGGCTGCTGCAGCAACTGCCTGCTGACCAGCTCCCCAATGGCGATATTGAGGTCCCGGATGGTGTAGCCAAGGGCCGTGGAAGCCGTCTCCTTGGTCCAACCGGGGTGCGCCACGGCAAATTCGTAGAGTTCGAATGCCGTCCCGCTCAGCATGGGGCGCTCCTCCGGTTGATCCATCTATGTATCACGCAGGGCCTGCCCTACCAACGGTGGCTGGGCCGCACTTTGGCTAGTCTAAGGCAACTCTTGGGGCCAACCTGCGCCTTTCATGAGCGTCTACTTCCTGCCATGGCCACATTATGCCACCGGCGGCATGTGTTTGTCCGATGGACTTCCGCACCCGCCTTTTCCCTTGACTCCGCACGGCGGAAAGCGGTTTTAGCTTCTTGTCCGGAACCTGACAGTGCAACCCCCAAGGCACGATCAGGGCATGTCCGGATGTTGCAAGTGGATTGGCTGGACAGGCACAGTCGTGGCACGGAACTCTTGGAGATGTCGGGGCGAGCAACCCGGACGGATCTGTCACCGAAAAACGAACCTAAGCCATGTGAAGGGAATGACATGTACAAGAAGATCGCGAGCATGACGGCAGGTCTGCTGGTCGCTTTGGGAGCCGTCTCAGCGGCCACCCCGGCAGTAGCTGCCGATTTGGGACCGGTTCCGCACTCCGACAAGTCAGTAAACGTTGCAGCTTCCGCCCTTATCTGGGACTGGTAAAAAGCCGCCCCATCTCATCGGCACTGTGCTGATCCCGTAACCAGGACGACGCCGGCTATCCCTCCCCCAACCACCAGAACATCGAACCAGGAGTAGCGCATGAGCCAGCTGACAGCCATCCGCCCAACAAGTTCGGTGAACGTCAAAGCGTACTGGTGGGTTCTGTCTATTTACACGGGTAGACAGGACGTAGCTGACGCCGTCATAGGAGAACTGGTTACACCGCTGGTCGCCCACGCACGCCGCGAAGGCGTGGGCCGCTGGTACTTCAGCCACAGTGCCGACCAGATGGGGCCTCACCTGAAGGTCCGGTTCCTGGGCCGCCGTCCAATCCTCGACAGCCTCCAGAGGTTCGAGTTGGCGGCCCGGGACCGGGTCCTCCACATTCTTCCCGGCATCACAACCCAGGAAAATTTCGTCCTGCCTTCCGGCAGCGAGGATTCGATCGCCATCTCCCCGTCCGACACCGTCGTCGCCGTGCCGGAGGCCGATCTGGACCGTTTCGGGGGACCGGAGGGGCTGGAGTTGGCGGAGGAAGTGTTCGAACTGTCCTCGGAGCTGGCCATGTGGGCCACCCAGCGCTTCAGCAAGTCCCAAGGCCGTTCGGCGCTAGCCTCCTTGCTCCTCTGTGATGCAGCCTGGGCCATGATGTACGGGCCGAAGGCACAGCAGTGGCCCGACCGCAGCCGTTTGTCCTGGGAGTACTGCTGGGACAACCATCTGAGGGCATCCACTGCCGAACTGGGCCGTTCGGCGCCGAAGGCCCGGCACAGCCTTACCGCCGGGCTGGTCGCGCGAACCGCCCCGATGCACCGCTTGATGGCCGCAACAGCGGACGAAAGCAGCGTTCAGAACTGGCGCCGCCGATGGATCAGGACCCTTGATTCCTATTTGTACCGGGCAGACCGGGCCCGGGTCAGCCGCAGCGCGCAGCAATTGACGTTCTGCCAATCCCACCTGCTGATGAACCGACTGGGGTTCACCACCTGGGAAGAAGCCGCTCTCGGCGTGTATGCCAGAGCATGGTCGCCCGAAGTCGAATCCTCAATGCTGGAGAAGAGGACGAAATGAGCCCGTTCGGTTTCTCGATGATCGGACCCGAATCCATTAAGGCACCGGACGCTTCGAACGAGGGAACAGCATCTTCTTTGGACCAGATCGGCGTACTGGGTGCGCACGGCCAGGATGATGATCTCTGGAACCTCACCGGAAGCACCTACTCGCGTGACGCAGCCTGGGCAGACCAGGCCTGGCAATAGACACCAGCCTGCCGGCGTTGCTCCACCCGACCAAGACCTAAGACCTCCCCCCAAAAGGATCAGGCCGGAGCTACCCCCAAAGCTCCGGCCTGATCCTTGTTCGCGCCCTCAGTGGCATGTGCATCCGGCGGCGCAGGCGACGTGCGACCGTGTGGATACTGCAGCCCGCGCAGGGGAATCAGTTGTAGAGCATGCCACCGTCGACCAGCAGCACCTGGCCGGTGACGTAGTCGGAGTCAGGGCCCGCGAAGAACGACACGATTTTTGCCACATCTTCGGGCGTTTCGATGCGGCCGAGGGCGATGCCCTCCACGTTCTCCTGGAGGTTTTGCCCGATAGGCTTGCCGTTGATCTTGCTGAGTTCCTTGTCGATGAGCTCCCACATTCCGGTTCCCACGATGCCGGGTGCGTAGGCGTTGACGGTGATCCCCTTGGGGGCCAGCTCCTGGGCTGCCGCTTGCGTGAAACCGCGTACGGCAAACTTGGAGGCCGAATAAGCGCTGAGAACCGGGTACCCCTGGATGGCGGCAATGGATGCTGCAGAGATGATCTTGCCGCCGCGGCCAAGCTCCTCAAATTTTGCTGCTGCCGCCTGGATGCCCCAGACCACGCTGTTTACGTTCACGCTGAAAATCTGATCGAGTTCCTGCTCGCTGATTTCGAGAACTGGCTTAATCTGCGCGATGCCGGCGTTGTTGACGATGACGTCGAATCCACCCAGCTGTTCGGCTGCAGTGTCAACCGCCGCGGTAACCTGGTCCTTTTGGGCGACGTCCGCGGCCACAAAAACCGACTTTCGTCCGAGCGCCGTGATTTCGGCGGCGACAGCTTCACCCTTTGCGCGCTGGGGTTCGATGTCGGCGACGGCGACGTTGAAGCCATCTTCGGCCAAGCGAAGTGCAATGGCCCGCCCGATGCCTTGGCCGGCGCCGGTGACGAGTGCGACCTTGTCCTGGACAGTCATGTGTTGTCTCCTTCTTACTGCTACAGCGCCATCTGTGACGGCCTTATCGAGGCATCACAAACTGGCTGCGACGGACACCGGTCAGTTGACCCGGTGTCATTAGGTTGCAACAACGATTGACCGAGCTTCATTCCTTTGCATGCAAACAGTTTGCTACAGACAGGGAGGGCGATGCTGCAGGATCCCGGACGGAGGCTCCCGCAGGGCAGGATCCTCGGACAGGGCTCCTGCCGCCGTCAGCTGTTTTAGTGGCCGAACACGTCCGCGTCGGTGATATCCGCCGTGCCACGGTCCAAGGCGGAGAGCTGCTCTAGTTCGGCGGCCTCCATCATGAAGTCGAAGATGGCGAAATTCTCGGCCAGCCGGTCCGGCTGGGCGGACTTGGGGATGGGCACATGCCCCAGCTGGGTGTGCCAGCGCAGCACGATCTGGGCCGGGCTCTTGCCGTACTTGCCGGCCAGCGACTCGACGGCCAGCTCGCGCAGCAGGTCGCCGCCGCGGCCCAGCGGACTCCAGGACTCGGTCACGATGCCGTGTTCACGGTGGATGCCCACCAGGTCGCCGCGGGCGTGCCGGGGGTCCAGCTGGATCTGGTTGACCTCGGGGACCAACCCGGCGTCGAACAACCGTTGCAAATGTGCCGGTTTGAAGTTGGACGTGCCGATGGCCCGCACCATTCCGTCCTCCAGCAACCGGGTGAGTCCTTCGAACGCCTCCAGATAGCGGTCCTGCCCGGGGTTGGGCCAGTGGATCAGCAGCAGGTCCACGTAGTCAACACCCAGCCGCTGCGCACTCGCCTCGCAGGCCTGACGTGCGCCGTCGACGCTGTGCCACTGCTTGTTGAACTTGGTGGTGATGAAAACCTCCGAGCGGTCCAGCCCGCTGCGGCGCAGCCCCTCACCGACGCCTTCCTCATTCCGGTAGTTTTCCGCGGTGTCGACCAGCCGGTAGCCAAGCTGGAGGGCCGTTTGGACAGCCTGAGCGGTTTCGGCGTTGTCCAGGGGCCAGGTTCCCAATCCCAGCAACGGCATCTTGGCCCCGTTGCGCAGGGTGACGAGCGGGGCAAGCAGGTCGGCCACGGTAACAGTCTCCTCTGGTTGTCCATCGGGCCCGATTCCGGGCCGGTGGCACCCAGCCTAAGGGCCAACGTGCCGGCTGTGCACCCCGCGCGGCCGCAGAGCTGCCCGGACCGGGGCAGGGAAGATGTTGCGCCGGTGCAGGCTCACGAGGGTGCAGGCTCAGAATCCTGCGGCGTGGCAGCGGCAGAAGCCTCCGGGGAACCCGGGTCGGGCGCAGCGGTGCGGGTTTCCAGCCAGGCCAACACATCCGAGAGCTGGATCCGGCGGTGCGTCCCGCGGTACTGGACCGGGATGGTGCCGGCATCGGTCAAGCGGCGCATGTAGGTCAGCGACACACCGGCGACCTCCGCCGCCTGCGACGTGTTCAGCAGTTCGACCGCGGAGCTGACCATCACCGCATCGCCCTGGGCAAACCGCCGGAGCATATCAACGACGGCGTCCGCGGCTTGCGCCGGCAGTTTCACGGCAGTGCCGTTCACGAAGACGGTGACGTCGGCGCTTTCGTCGAGCGCCCGCTGCAGCCGCTGCGCTTGTGCGGCCGGAAGTGCGTCGGTGGTTCGGGGCGTCAGCTGGGCCATGAACACAGCGTAGGACACATCCCCCGCCGGACCACGGAAGGCGAGCACCGCCGTCGTAAATTCAGCCTGACTTGTGCACCCGGGCCATTGACAGTCATCGGCCGCCTGGGCTTACGTGATCACAGGCTGCTGTTGCCACGGAAAGCCTGCGCAAAACGCCGGCCAGGCTTCCGCCAACTCCCAAGGAGACCATCATGGGCCAACCCTTCTCCGGCCGTGGACTGGAGCCCACGGGCTGAGATGGAGCACCTTGCCAGCCTCCCCTTCGCTCTCGCGGTCACTGCGCTGTTCGCGATTGTGATGGTCCGGGCCAACGCAACCTACTGGGCTGGCCGGGCGGTGGCCGCCGGCGGCCGGCGCACCCGGTTCAAGCGCCAGTTGGATTCGGGGGCCATGCGTCGGGCGGAAGCGATCATCGCCCGCTGGGGAGCAGCGGCCGTCGCACTCTGCTTCCTGACGGTGGGCGTCCAGACCGCGGTCAACGCAACGGCCGGTCTTGGCCGGATGCCGCTGCGCAGATACCTGCCGGCCGTCGTGATCGGCTCCGTGTTGTGGGCGGTTCTGTATGCCACCGTTGGCCTGGTGGCCCTGGAGGCTTGGATGGCCGCAGCCGCCGGATCCCCGCCGGGCATCGCCGTCGTGGTGCTGCTCGCAGCAACGGCGGTGGTCGCAGTGGTCCTGGTCCGGCGTCGGCGCTCGCGGCGCTCGGCATCCATCTGACGCGGTTTCAGCAGTGCCGTGGAGACCCGTGGCGCACGCCTCAGGCGTATTCGCGCGGCCGTTGGTGGCCCCGGCTGGAGAAACACTAGGCTAGGAGTATGTCCGCTTTGAGAAACCGCCGTGCTGCCGCCCTTCCCGCAAAATTGTCCCGCTCCTGGCTTCTGGCCTCGGCGGCTGACGAAGCGAATTTCGGCCCGGCGCTCGCCTCTGAAGCAGACTCGGTCATTTTCGACATGGAGGATGCCGTCCCCGCCGGGGGGAAGGCCGCGGCGCGGGAACGGGTGGTGGAGGCCCTGTCCACCGGCATGACCGCCTGGGTCCGGGTGAACGGCATGGAGACAGACTACTGGGCCGACGACCTGGCGGCCCTGTCCAAGGCCCCGGGCCTGCGCGGGGTCATGCTGGCAATGACGGAAAAGCCAGAGCAGGTCACGCACACCGCCATGCGGCTGCAGGCCGGGACGCCGGTGTTGGCCCTGATCGAGTCCGCCATCGGCATCGAAAACGCCACCGACATTGCCCGCGCGCCGGGGACCTTCCGCCTGGCTTTCGGCGTGGGCGACTTCCGCCGCGACACCGGTGCCAGCGATTCGCCGATGGCGCTGGCCTACGCCCGCTCCCGGCTGGTGGTCGCGTCACGGGTGGGCCAGCTGCCCGGCCCGATCGACGGCCCCACCGTTGGCGCGCTGGGCGAGGAACTGCTCGAAGCCTGCAAGGTGACCGCCTCGATGGGCATGACCGGCAAGCTCTGCCTGCTCACCGATGCTGCCGACACCATCAACAAGGGGCTCTCGCCGAGCGAGTCGGAGATCAAGTGGGCGCACGAGCTGCTCGACGCGCACGCGGCCGGTGCCGTGGTGGGCGACGGTTCCTACCTGCCGCGCTTGGCCCGCGCCGAGAAGATCTCTTCGCTGGCCGATTCCTACGGACTCTGGAACGCCTAAACACGCACCGGCAGGACCGTGCCCGGGCTTCGCCGCGTCCGCGCGGTCCGGCCGGTGCGGTTCACGTCAGTCCCGCGCGGCGGTCCCGCCGATCAACTGCCGCAGGCTCAAGGCCGGACGACCGGTCAGCAGGTTAACGTCGTGGGTGACAATGTCCAGCTCTCCGGCAGCAATCGCCGTGTAGGTGCTGACCCAGGCATCGAGCTGCCAGCCCGGGGCCCCGAACCGTGCCCGGCTGGCGTAGGCTTCCTCCACCGTTTCGTTGTGGAACGCCGTCGGCCGGCCGGTGGCCTCGGCAATGGCAGCTGCCGCCTCGGCCATGGTCAGTGACTCCGGGCCGGTCAGTTCGTAGGTGAAGCCGGCGTGGGGCATCGGCTCGGCCAGGATCGCCGCGGCGGCCCGTGCCACGTCCTCGCGGGCCACGAAGGCAGCCTTCCCGTCCTCCGCCGGGCCGCGGATCACGCCTGCCTCGTCGGCGAAGGACGGCAGGATGTCTGCGTAAAGGTTGTTGCGCAGCAGCGTGTGCTTCACGCCGGATCCGCGGAGCTTCTCCTCGGTGGCGAAGTGGTCCCTGGCCAGCGTGAACATCGCATCCTCGGCCGCGCCGATGAACGAGGTGTAGACAATGTGCTGTACGCCGACCCCAATGGCGGCGTCAATCAAGGTGAAGTGCTGCTGCAGCCGGTCCTCTGCCTCGGCTGCGGAGACCATGAACAGCGTCTCGATGCCTTCCAAGGCGGCAGTCACAGCCGCCATGTCGCCGTACTCGGCGCGCGCCGTCGTCGTGCCCGGCAGTTGCGGCGCCCGCGACGGGTCGCGGACAATCAACCGCTGCGGCAGGTTCTGCTCCGCCAGCATCCTGGCAACCAAACCGCCCAGCTCGCCGGTGGCGCCGGTGATCGCAAGGGGGGTTTCCGTGGGGGACTCGGGTGTGCTCATGGCACCAGCCTAATAGGCGGCGGCAACACTCCGGCAGGAGCGCCGGCAGCTAACTGGCGAACAGCTGCCGACCGCGGCTGGCTTGCTATCGTGGGGACGTGCCAGCAGCCCAGAGTCCCGCCGGTCCATTGCGTCCCGCCGGCCGGTTCGCGCCCAGCCCCTCGGGTGAACTGCACGTAGGAAACCTGCGGACCGCGCTGCTCGTCTGGCTCTTTGCGCGCAGCACCGAACGCCGGTTTCTCATCCGGGTCGAGGACCTGGACCGCGCGCGGGCCGGCTTCGAGGCCCAGCAGTTGGCGGATCTGGCGGCCATCGGCCTGGACTGGGACGACGAGGTGGTGAGGCAGACCGACCGCGCCGACGTCTACCGCCACGCGCTCGGACAGCTGGCAGAGGCAGGACTGGTCTACGAATGCTTCTGCACCCGCCGCGAGATCGCCGAGGCCCCCAGCGCACCGCATGCACCGGAAGGGGCCTACCCTGGCACCTGCCGCAACCTGACCGACGCCGAACGGGAGGAACGCCGCCAGCAACGACCGGCCGCGCTGCGGCTGCGCGCCCACACCACCAGCTACACCGTCACCGACCGGCTGCACGGCGACTACACCGGGCTCGTGGATGACTTCGTGCTGCGGCGCAATGACGGCGTTCCTGCCTACAACCTCGCGGTGGTGGTGGACGACGCGGCCCAGGGCGTAGACCAGGTGGTGCGCGGCGACGATCTGCTCTCCTCCGCTCCGCGGCAGGCCTACCTCGCTTCACTGCTTGGGTTGCCGCCAATGGATTACGCCCACGTGCCGTTGGTGGTCAATGAACGACGGCGGCGCCTGGCCAAGCGCGATGGTGCGGTGACGCTTGCGGCTCTGGAGCTGGCCGGCCTCGATGCCGCGGCCGTGCGCGCCATGCTCCTGGCGTCGCTGGGCTTGCCTGACCTGCCGCTGCAGCAGTTGAGTGCGGACTTCCGGCCCGGGTTATTACCCCGCGAGCCGTGGGTTTTCGATCCGCCGGAGGTCGGCCCCGGCCACGGGTGATCACTGCTGGAGCTGGCTGCCCTCATCACCTTCCTGGCCAGCGACGACGCGTCGGTCGTCGCCGGGTCCGAGTTTGTGGCTGACGGCGGTTACACCGCCGGCTAATCCAGTTCCGCCCTCCGGCCACAAGATGCCCGGGCAGACTTCACCAGAAGTTTGCCCGGGCTTTTTCCGTGCCGGTTAGCTTGGGTGCGTGGGCGGACTCTTTGTGGCGTTGGGCGACAGCTTTACCGAGGGTGTGGGCGACTACACAGCGAACTTGCCGAACGGAGTCCGCGGGTGGGCAGACCGGGTAGCCAAACAGTTGGGCAAGCAGGACCCGGATTTCCGCTATGCAAACCTGGCGGTGCGCAGCAAACGGCTGCACCAGGTCGTCGCCGACCAACTGGAACCCGCGATCGCGATGCAGCCCACCTTGGTCTCCTTCTACGCCGCGGGCGGCAATGACATCCTGGAGTTCAAGCGCAGCACCGCGGAGCTCATGGCCGAGTACGAAGCCGCCGTGAAGGGGCTGGCGGCAACGGGTGCTCGCCTCATTCTGTTCACCGGGTTCGAGGTCATGCTGCCGCCGGTGCTGGAGCCCATGCGGCGTCGGAACCGGGTGTTCAACGAGGCCGTCCGAAACCTGGCCCGGCGTTATGACGCCGTGCTGGTGGACCACTGGGCCTTCGAGCACTATCAGGACCGGCGGATGTGGGACGCCGACCGGCTGCACATGTCCGCGCTGGGGCACAAGTACATGGCGGCCAGGGTCCTTGAGGCCCTCGGCGTCGATCACACGCTTAGGCTGAAGCGCCCGGACGCTCCGGTGCGGACGGGCTGGCGTGAGGCAGTGAGCCGCGAGCGCGCCTGGCTGCAGGAATGGGTGATCCCGATGTTCGGACGCAAGCTCAAAGGCGTCACCCTGGGAGACAACCTGCCGCCTCGCTGGCCGGAGCCGGTGCAGGTTGCACACGGTTTGAAGAGGCTGGCCAGGGAGCGTGCCGCGACGTCGGCGCAGTGATGCACAGGGTTTGGCCGAGGACCGGGCGGATGATTGGTCCCCTTCCAGCAGCCTGTTCCTGCGGTGGCGATACTTCGTGCCGCACCGGTTGCCGCTCCAAACCTGCCGTTTGACGACCACCTGCCACATTATCCGGGTGGCCGTGCCTGCGATCTCCCCAGCAGTTGTACGCTGTTGCCACAACAGAGGCCTGCGGCCAGGCCGCGTCGTCGGTGAGGAGGCCGCCGCCATGACAGTCCAGGAGCCGCACAAGCCGGTGCCGGCACTCGGTATTCCGGCGGCGTTCCAGGAACCCACCGTCAAGGTCCGTCCCGGCTGGGTCACCGCCGTCGTGCTCACCAATCTGGGCATCAATGCGGCCTTCTTCGGTCCGCTGCAGGTCTTGCTGGCCGAGCAGTCCCAGGCATTCGACGTCGTGAACAAGGAAGCCGTCCTGGCGATGGCCACCGGATGCGGCGCCGCCGTGTCCCTGGTTGCCAATCCGATCTTCGGGGCCCTGAGCGACCGCACCACCTCCCGGTTTGGCCGTCGCGTGCCGTGGGCCCTGGCCGGCGGCATCCTGGGCTTCGCGGCACTGCTGCTGCTTTCCGGCGCGCCCAACATCGCCGTGATGGTGATCAGCTGGTGCCTGGTGCAGGCCGGGTGCAACGGAGCCTACGCGGCCGTCACGGCCAGCATCCCGGACCGCGTGCCGCGGCAGCAGCGCGGCCAGATCGGCGGGCTCGCCGCCATCGGACAGACACTGGGCATCGTCATGGGCGCGGTCCTGGCGAATCTGGCCGGGGGGTTCGCCGCCGGTTACGTCTACTGCGCTGTGTTCCTGCTGGGCAGCGTCATTCCGTTTGCGATTGCCGGCCGTGACACGCCGTTGGAAAAGGCAGACCGCCCCGCCTTCGCCTGGGGCAGCTTTTTGAAGGGGTTCTGGATCTCGCCGGCCAAGCACCCCGACTTCGGCTGGGCGTGGCTGACCCGGTTCCTGGTCAACCTGGGCAACAACATTTTCACGCTCTACCTGTTTTTCTTCCTGCAGGATGCCGTGGGACACCCGGACCCTGCGGCCGGCGTGCTGCTGTTGACCGGAATCTATGCGGCCACCGTGGTGGTGATGGCCGTGGTCGGCGGACCGCTGAGCGACCGGGTGGGCCGGCGCAAGCCGTTCGTCATCGCGTCCTCCATCACCATCGCGACGGCGTCGGTCATTGTGGCCATCGCTCCTGAGTGGCCGGCGGTGGTTGGTGCGGCGATGGTCCTGGGCGCGGGTTTCGGCATGTTCCTGGCGGTGGACTTCGCCCTGCTGACGGAGGTGCTGCCCAGCGCGGCCGACCGCGGCAAGGACATGGGCGTCATCAACATCGCTGCCTCGTCGCCACAGGTCATCGCACCGCTGATCGCCGCCCCCACGGTGCTCTACCTTGGCGGTTATACGGCGCTGTTCGTGCTGTCCGCGGTGATCGGGCTGCTTGGGGCGGTCTTCGTGGTCAAAATCAAGGGTGTGCGGTAGCCAGGAGCGGGATTCCGAGACCCGTAACTGCCCTGCCGTGACCTATAGTCTTTGCCCCTATTCGCCGATAGCAAGTTTGCTTACTAAATCGACGGATGTTTATGGTGGGGATGCAGACGAGCCAACGGACGGACTGCGCGGTGACGAAGCTCGCGGTGACGAAGCTTCGGGCCCGCGGCCCTGAGAAGGAGGACAGATGAAGGCACTGACATGGCAGGGAAAACGCTCGGTGAGCGTCGAGGAGGTTCCGGATCCGCGGATCCAGGAGCCCACGGACGCAATCGTCCGCATCACCTCGACCGCCATCTGCGGTTCGGACCTGCACCTGTATGAGGTGCTCGTCCCGTTCATGGACAAGGGCGACATTATCGGCCACGAACCGATGGGGATTGTCGAAGAGGTCGGTTCAGCGGTAACGCATATCAAGCCGGGGGACCGGGTTGTGATCCCCTTCAACGTATCGTGCGGCCACTGCTTCATGTGCACGAAGGGCCTGCAGTCGCAGTGTGAGGTCACCCAGGTGCGCGAGTACAACAACAATGCCCAGTTCCTCGGCTACTCGCGGCTCTATGGGTCGGTGCCCGGCGGGCAGGCCGAGTACCTGCGGGTCCCGCACGCGGACTATGGTCCCATCAAGGTCCCCAACACGGGTGAGGACGAGCGCTACCTCTTCCTCTCCGACGTCGTGCCCACCGCCTGGCAGGCCGTGCAGTACGCCGCACCCCCGGAGGGCGGCTCCCTGGCGGTGCTGGGCCTTGGTCCGGTGGGTCAGATGTCCGCCCGGATCGGCCGGCACTTGGGCTACCGGGTGGTGGCGGTGGACCCGGTCGCCGAGCGGCGGGCCATGGCCGAACGCCACGGCATAGAGACGCTGGACTCCTCCGGCGACGTGGCCGAGCGGCTGAGGGATCTCACTGACGGCCGCGGCCCCGACTCGGTGGTGGACGCGGTCGGCATGGAAGCACACGGGTCCCCCGTGGCCGGCGTGGTTCACCAGGCGGTGGGGATGCTGCCGTCTCCGCTGGGACGCAAGGCCATGGAGACGGCCGGGGTGGACAAACTCGACGCGCTGTACACCGCCATCGACGCCGTCCGCCGCGGCGGCACGATCTCGATCAGCGGGGTGTACGGCGGCATGAAGGACCCACTGCCGATGCTCACGATGTTCGACAAGCAGCTGCAGCTGCGGATGGGCCAGTGCAACGTGAAGTCCTGGATCGACGACCTGCTGCCGCTGGTCGACGACCCTGCGGACCCCCTTGGCGTCCTCGACCTCAAGACGCACACCGCGCCGCTGGAGCAGGCGCCGGAGATGTACGAGAAGTTCCAGAAGAAGCAGGACGGCTGCATCAAGGT
>NZ_JBNHHB010000078.1:0-23053 GCF_059091905.1 Arthrobacter sp. Dra40 | reverse complement strand
AATACCTCGACGGCCTGCCCGAAATCAGCGACGACGAAGACGAAATGCTCGACTGCACCGCCGGCCCCCGCGACGACACCCGCAGCCGGCTGGGCTGCCAGATCACGGTCGGCGACGACCTCGAACAGATCGAAGTCGACATCCCCGACGACCAGGTCTGAGTCAGCACAGAACGACGGCGGTACCCGGAACGCGCACGCTACCTCCCGTGCGCGTGCCGAACTGACCTGGAGCCCCGAGCGCGGTTCGTCAGCAGTAGGAAAACCCACGCTTCACCGATATCATCGCCGTATGACGATGCCACGTGAGCGCTCTGCCGGCCGCACCGGGGACTTGGCGCCGGCTGCCGCCTTGTTCCACAGCCTCTCGGACCCTACCCGGCTGACGATCCTGCAGCATCTGACCACGGGCGAACACAAGGTCCGCGAACTGACCGAGCACCTAGGGCTGGCCCAGTCCACCGTCAGCGCCCACCTGGCCTGCCTCAACGACTGCGGTCTGGTCACCTCACGTCCGGTGGGCCGGGCATCGATGTACTCGTTGACCACCGAACCGGAGCTGCTCGCAGCCCTGGCCGCAGCCGAGCAACTGCTGAAGGCGACCGGCTACGCCGTCGAGCTGTGCCCGACGGTTGCCGGGAGCCGGGCTGCGGCGGAGGAGTCTGCCGCGGAAGCGACACCAGCGGCGACCCCAGCCGAGGCGCCGGCGTGAGCGGCCACCACCACCACCGTGCCGGCCCGACGCACCGCGGCCGGCTGGCCATAGCCTTTGCCATCACCGCCTCCATCCTGGTCGCGATGGTGGTCGGCGCCTTCCTGACCGGGAGCCTTGCGCTGCTGGTGGACGCCGGACACATGCTCACGGACGCCGGCGGCCTCCTGATTGCCCTGATTGCCGCTTCGCTCATGATCCGCCCCCACACCCCGCGCCGAACCTGGGGATACCTCCGAATGGAAGTTCTGGCCGCGGGGGCCCAGGCCGCGATCCTGCTCGCAGTGGGAATCTACGCGCTGGTCGAAGGTGTGCAGCGGCTGGTCCACCCACCCGAAGTCAGTTCGGGTGGCCTGCTGGTCTTCGGCATCATCGGGCTACTGGGGAACATTGCCTCCATGCTGGTGCTCAGCGCCGGCCGGAACGCGAACCTCAACTTGCGGGCGGCTTTCCTTGAGGTGGTCAATGACGCCCTCGGCTCCGTCGCCGTCATCGCCAGCGCCGTCGTCATCGCCACCACCGGGTGGACCCAGGCGGACGCACTGGCCGCGATGCTGATCGCCATCCTGATCGTTCCGCGCACCATCAAGATCCTCCGCGAGGCGGGCAGCATCCTGCTGGAAACCGTGCCGAAGGGCCTGGATCTCGAGGACGTCCGCCAGCACATCCTGGAAGTGCCGCATGTGCTGGCGGTCCACGACCTGCACGCCTCGCGCATCTCCTCCAACGTCCCGGTGCTCAGCGCGCACGTGGTGATTGAGGATTCCTGCTTTGTGGACGGTCACGCCCCGCAGGTCCTGGACCAACTCCAGCAGTGCGTCGCCGAGCACTTCGTGGTGAGCGTGGAGCACTCCACCTTCCAGCTGGAGCCTGCCGGCCACCTGGAGCACGAGCACCCGGGCCATGACTGAGTGGAACGGCCGGCGCGGCATCGTCCCTAACCCGGCAGTGCCTTGCCGGACGGGGCAAGCTACTGCGCCGGAACGAAGTCTCCTGCTACCACTCGGCCCATCAGCTCCGTGAGGAGATCTACGCCGGCGAGCATGTCGTCGTCGTGGGTTAGCTCCTTCTCATTGTGGGAGATGCCGTCCACGCTGGGCACAAACAGCATGATGGTGGGGACGATGTCCTTGAGGTTGGTCGAATCGTGCCCCGCGAGTGTGCGGACAGTTCCGTAAGTCAGGCCCAGCGCCTCCGCGCTCTTGGCGGCCAGACGCATGCCCGCTTCGTCGTAGGACTTCGCTGCCCAGACATGTTCGGCGCCTCGTTCGATCCGCACACTTGCCCTTCGCTCGATCTCAGCGACCCGGCGGTGCAGTTCGGCATCGGCGGCGGCCAACACATCGGGGTCCGTGCTGCGCACGTCCACGAGCAGTTCCACCCGGCTGGCCACCACTACGGGCGAGTTCGGGTAGACCGTGAACTCCCCGCAGGAGGTGATGACGGAATGCTCGTCGGTGCTGAACTCATCGGCAATCTCCCGCGCAGCGACCACCAGCGAGGAGGCTCCGAGCAGCGCGTCGTGCCGGTCGGCAATCACAGTAGCGCCGGTGTGCGCCTGCTCGCCGTGCACGATGAACTCGTATTTGTTCGCGCCCCAGGTGGATTCGACCAAGCCGATGGTCAGCCCGGCGGCCTCCAGCGACCGGCCCTGCTCAATATGGATCTCCACGTAGGCCGAGACATCCAGGGCAAAGTCGCCGACGGTCCCGATTGCTTCCAGCGCTTCGCGGACGGTGGTGCCGTGCGGATCCGTGGTGGCAAGGACCTTCTCGGCGGGCAGTTTGCCGGTGAACACGGAGCTGCCCATCATAGAGGGCTTGAACCGGCACCCTTCCTCGTTGAACCAATTGATGACAGCGATATTGAACGCCGGTTTGGTGCCCTCGGCCACCATCCGCTGCTTGAGCCGGATCGCCGCGTGGGCTCCGGCCAGCACGCCGTAGGCGCCGTCGAAGCGCCCGCCGAGTGGCTGCGAGTCCAGATGCGAGCCGACGGCGATATACGGAGCATCAGGCACCAGCTCGAGCAGCGCGAATTGGTTGCCCACCGCGTCGTAGCGGACCTCGAAACCGTGCCCCTCGACCAACCCGCGGAACCAGTTCCGGGTCTGCCCGTCCGCAACGGTCCCGGCTTGACGGTCCACTCCTCCGCCGGCGGTGGCACCGTACGTACTCATAGAGCGGAAGTCGTGCAGGAAGGACCCGGCGTCGTCGTTGGATTTGCTGGCTTGCCGCGGGGCAGTGATAGTCATGATTGAACTCCTAAGTTCTGATTGTTCCGAAGGTACTTCGCGGACGACGCCGGCGCCCGGCTCGGGACACGGACGGCGGCTTCGTTCGGGGCCGGTAGCGAGGCGTTGCCCGCGCAGGGAGTCGTGACCGCCTTGAACATGTTGTAGGTGAATTCGCCGCCAACGATCGTGGCAAGGACCTCGAGGGCGGAGATGTCGGCAGCGTCCAGCGGTGAGCCGGACAGCACCGCGAAGTCCGCCAACTTCCCCCTGCGCAACGTGCCTTTCTCGTTGGCCGTGCCCGTGGCCCGGGCGGCCCATTCGGTGTAGGTCCGCAGCGCCTCTTCGGCGGTGAGGCCTTCGGAGGCCCCTCCGAGGATCCGTCCTTGTTCGGTGCGCCGGTCCACCCAGGACTGCATCGCGCGGAGCACGTTGTTATCGGCCACCGGCAGGTCGGAGCTGCCCGCTACCAGGATCCCCGCGTCCACCAGCGAGCGCCCCCGGTAGAGCCAGCCCTCGCGCTCCGCACCCACCAAGGCGGCAAACTGATCGCCCAGCGGGCCGATGAACGCGGCCTGCGGGGTGACCGCGATCCCGGCCGCGGCGACGGGCGCCAGCTGGTCCGGCCGCGAAATGCCGAAGTGCTCAATCCGGTTGGGCAGATGGTTCCGGCCGTAGCGCTCCTGGCAGCCGATGATGATGTCGGTCGCCAGATCAATGGCCGCGTCGCCGATGGCATGAAGCGCAATCGGCCAGCCGGCCCGGTAGGCCGCGTCCACGCGTTCACGGTAGGCCTCGGGTGAATCCAGCAGGTAGCCCCTGGTGTGCTGGTGGCCGCAGTAGTCCTCGGTCACGGCCGCGGTGACGCCCAGCAAGGAGCCGTCCATAAAGACCTTCACCGGTCCCAAGGACACCCATTCGTCGCCGAAGCCCGCAACCGCCCCGAGGTCCAGGCCCCGTCCGTTGCCGGTGCCATGCATGTCGGCAGCGTTGGCCTCAAGCGGCCGCAGCGAGTCGAGCGCGGGCATCAGCTGGGCGCGGGCGTGGAGCTTGCCGGCCTGCTTGGCCTTCAGGTACGCCTGCGCTTCCACCGGGCTGTGCCCTATCCAGCCGCCCCCGATGCCTGCCTCGGTGAAACTGGTGATCCCCTCGGCCGCGTAACGCGTGGTCGCCGCGTCCAAGGCCTCGACGATGCGCTCCACCGGATACGGCAGCAGCAGGTTCTGGATCAGCTGCTGCGCGGATTCTTCGACAACGCCGGTCGGGTATCCCTCAGGGCCGCGGAGCACGGCGCCGCCGGTGGGGTCGCTGAAGCCGGGATCGAAGACGCCAGCCAAGCGCAAGGTGGCGGAGTTGGTGATGGACAGGTGCCCCGAGACGTGCCGCAGGTACAGCGGCCGGTCGCCGGTAATCTCGTCCAGTCGGCGGATGTCCGGAAAGGCCCCGCTGTGGTGCTTGTGGTTGAAGCCGGTGCCGTTGACCCAGGCCCCCGGCCGGTCCTCCAGCCGCCGGACCTCGGCGTCAAGCAGCGCGTACAGTTCCTCAAGGCCGCGCGCCTGCTCCAGCTCGACGGCGCCCAAGCCCAGTCCCCACCAAGTGGTGTGGCAGTGCGCGTCAATGAAGCCGGGCACCACGGCGGCACCGTCCAGTGATACTTCGCGCGCGGCGGTGCAGCCGTCAAGCTCTTCATCGAAGCCAATAATCCGTCCATTGAACACGCCGACGGCTTGGGCGCGGGGACGCTCTGATTCCAGGGTGATAATTTCGGCGTCGCGCAGGATGAGGTCCAGTTTCATCGTGTCCCCTCCCCTGCCGCCGCAAGAGAATTGTCGGCGTCATGCGCAGCCGACCCGGCCGAAGCCAGGCCTACGATGTCCTCCGTCGCATTGGCTGTGTCTGGCGGCATCGTCTGCGGATCCGTGACCAGGTGCAGCAGCGCCAGCCGCCCGCTGGTCAGTGCACGCTCCAGCGCAGGCGCAAACTCGGGCGTCGCTTCGACGCGTTCCCCGTGCCCGCCGAAGCTGCGGATCCAGTCGGCGAAGTCAGGGTTGACCATGGAGGTGCCGGACGGCCGGTCCGGGTAATGCCTACGCTGGTGTTGGACGATGGTGCCGTAAATGCCGTTGTCCACCACGATCACCAGCGGAGCCGCGCCGTGCGCCGCCGCCACGGCGAGTTCCTGCGCGTTCATCATGAAGTCACCGTCGCCGCAGACCGCCACCACCTGCCGCTTCGGTTCTATCAGCGACGCGGCGACGGCAGCCGGAACGGCCAGTCCCATGGCCCCATTGCGCGGCCCGATCAACGAACCGGGGCCGCGGTGGGTCAGGTACCGGTGGCCCCAGAGCGTCGCGTTACCGGCGCCGTAGGTCACCACCTTGTCCGCGGGCAGACGGTCTTCCAGCACGCCGAAGGCCACGCCCAGGTCAACGTTAGGGCTGTTGTCCGGACGAGGTGTGGCGTACCGGCGCTGGTCTTCGGCTAGCGCGTCCATCCAGCCGCCGCTGCCACGGGAACCCCGCGCCTTTGCGGCAACAGGAAGTGCGGTAACGAACGACGACGGCGGGACAGCCAGGTGCTGGTCGATCCGGCCGGAGTGGGTGGCGGCATCCGGATCAGGCAACACGAGCACAGTTGGAGCGTTGAAGCCTTTGGTGTAGCCGTCACTGAGCACGTCGCTTCGGCCGCAGCCGATAAACACCAACAGGTCAGCCTCGTCCAACCTGGCGGCGAGTGTGTCTGCCCGTCCGTAGCCCAGCCAACCGGCCCACGCAGGAGAAGAATGTGGAACCACGTCATGGGCGCGCCAGTCGGCGGCCACCGGGATCTTCGCCTCGGCCGCCCACTCAGCGAGCCTCGCACCGGCGTCACCCCAGCCATCGCCGCCGGCGATGATCAGCGGACGGGCAGCCGCGGCCAGTCGGTCGGCCAGTTCCTCCATCGCAGCAGGCGCCGGTACCGCCGTTGCAAGTGCACGCTGCGGCACTATGCCGGCATCGGTCGTCCGGACCAACACGTCCTCCGGCAGGCCGACCACAACCGGACCCGGCCGGCCGGAGACTGCCAGATGCATCGCCTCAGCCACGGTCTCCGCGGCGCGGTGTTCGTCGTCGAGCACCACCACGCGTTTGGCTGTGGTCGAAAACCAGCCCTCCAGGCTGAATTCCTGGAACGCGTCCCGTCCCCGGTCCGCCACGGGAATCAGGCCGACGAAGAGTACCAGCGGCGTCGCGTCCTGCCACGCGGTATGGACGGCAATCATCGCGTTCGCCGCCCCGGGCCCGCGGGTTACCATCGCGATGCCCGGGAGGCCGGTCTTGCGCCCCTCCGCCAGCGCCATGAATCCGGCGCCGCCCTCCTGGCGGCAAACCACCGTCGACACGGGCGAGCCGTGCAGTCCGTCCAGGACATCGAGGAAGCTTTCGCCCGGTACCGAATAGACGCGTCGGATGCCGTGCGCCTCCAGTTGGCGGACAATCAAGTGGCCTGCGGACTGGGCCATAGTGTGATGCTCCTTCGTCAGGAAATTCGTCGCCGAAGTTGGAATCAGTGCTTGAAGCCGGGCAGGTTTACGCTCATGCGCGGAGCCACGACACCAGCCACGGCGGTGAACAGGCTGAGGAACACCAGCAGTGCGGCGGCCGGCCACCAGTGGTTTCCGGCGGCGGCTACGGTACCGGTGGCCAGCAGCGGAACGAACCCGGAGAGCATGCCGGCAGTATTGGAGGCAAAGCCCACTCCGGTGTAGCGGGTGCGTGCCGGGAACAGACCGGTTAGCACCGTACCGGAAGCCGCGTACGGGAATGAGAGCGTCGCCACTGCGAGCACCATGCCGGTTACCACAAGTACGGGGTTGCCGCTGTCCACCAGCAGGAAGGACGGCACCGCGGCCACGGCGGAGGCGATGCCGCCCACCAGGATTACGCGGCTGGCGCCGAACCGCTCGCCCAGCCGGCCGCCCAGGATAAGAACGGGAATTTCGACGATGGCAGCGATGATGCCACCCAGAAGCATTAGCCGGGCAGGGTAGCCCAGGATGTTCACGCCGTAGTAGACCACAAACGCGGTGACCAGATAGAAGCCGCCGACGCCGAGCAGGGCCGCGGCCATGCCGATGATGATGTGTTTCCAAGACTCCCTCAGGGTGGTCCGGATCGGGGCCTTCTCCACCTGGTCGTTCTCCAGCAACTCGGCGAAGACGGGGGATTCTTCCAGCCTGCTGCGAATGTAGAGCGCGATCAGCAGCATCGGGATGGCGGCCAGGAAGGGGATGCGCCAGCCGAAGGAGTTGAAGGTTTCCTGCGAGAAGAACAGTGTCATTAAGAAGAAGCCACCGGAGGAGAGGATGGTGCCGATCGGTGAACCGATCTGTGGCAGCGCGGCGTAGCGGGCACGGCGTTCCAGCGGGGCGTTCTCCACCACGATCGTCATTGCGCCGGACCACTCGCCGCCCACAAAGAGTCCTTGGGCCACGCGCAGCAGCACCAGCAGCACCGGAGCGGCCACCCCAATGGCGGCGTACGTCGGCAGCAGGCCGATGAGGCCGGTCACCACGCCGATGCCCACAATGGTGACCATCAAGGTCTTGCGGCGTCCGATCTTGTCGCCCATGGCCCCGAAGAACATGCCACCCAGCGGACGCGCCACCAGGCCGACGCCGAACGTGGCGAAGGACGCCAGCGCCGCCGCCGTTGCACTCTCATTGGCGAAGTACTGGACGTTGAACACCAGCGCCGCCGCCGCGCTGAACAGGAAGAAGTCGTACCACTCCATTGCAGTGCCAATGAGGGCACCGATGGAAACCTTCATCGCCTCCTTGTCCGTGATCTGCCGGGTAGCCCCGGCCTCGAGGTTCAAGGTTTCTGACATGGTTCCTCCGTGTTTGGTGTTCAGGTCTTCCGTTGTGCCGGACGCCACAACGCACTGATAATGCACACCAGCATTCCAGAGTGTGCCGCGTCACAACCGCACGAAACGTTGCGGCTTTTCGCGGCTAGAATGTGCAAAAGCACACGATAGGGGTCAAAAAACGCTATGGAAGCGCCGCTCATGGAAAAGCACGACGATGATGCCTCCGCGGCCCGTTGGAACCTCCTGCTGGACCAGCTGTCCGTGGACAAGCTGACGGACCTCTTCATCGAACGCATCCTCCAACTCGACGACTACCGGGACGGGGTGCTGCCGGCCAGCGAAATCCGCCGCACAGCAGCGGCCTCGTTTCAGGCGCTGATTGAAAGCCTGCGCCCCGGCGAAGACAGTGAACGCCTCATCGCCGAGCGGCAAGGAATTTCATTAGACGTTGGTGTCTCCCGCGCGAGGACCGGCGTCCCCGTGGAGTCCCTGATGACCGCAATCCGAATCGACTTCACCGTGATCTGGGGCGAACTCATGGCGCTGGCGCATCCGGGCGATGCCGAGCTACTGGTGCGCCGGGCCGAAACCGTGTGGCAGGTGGTGGACTCCTACGCGGCGCAAACCCAAGCCATTTATATGGCCGAGCGCCAGCGCATGGCCCAGGAAGAATCTTCGGTGCGACAAGGACATGTCGCCACAATGTTTGGGCAGGCCGACCCTCCGTCGGAAATGCTCACCCGCATCGCCGACGAGCTCGGCATCGACGAATCTGCTCCCCTCGTTGTCGCGGCAGCCACAACTGACGACGCCGCCGCGCTTCGTGTGGAGGTTGCCTCGGCTTCCCGCCGTGGCACAGAAATATTCACCCACCCCGTGCCCGACGGACTGGTCGCCTTCTGGGCAGCCGATGACCGCCCGGGCAGCGCCGCCCGCGAAGCCACCGAGCAAATCAAGAACATCCGATGCGGCTTGGTTGCCCAGGTTGGCGGCCTCACCGACTTGCGCGTCGCCGCCCAAGCCGCCCGCGCCCTGGCATCCTTGGCCGAAGAAGGTGATCAGCAGGCCCTCACCATGCAAAACGCCTGGGCCAGACTGGCCCGGCACCGCCTCTCGGAAACCGGGGTTCCCATTGTTCCCGACGTGGACGCCGCGCTGGCCCGATGCGGGACGGTGGAACGGGCCCGGTTGGTGGAGGCCGTACGGTCCTACCTTTCTACGGGCAGCATCGCCCAGTCCGCAGACCAGCTCTTCTGCCACCGGAACACCCTGATGAACCGACTGCGCCGCTTCACGGAATTGGTCGGCATCGACGTGACCATCCCCCAACAAGCCGCCCGCCTCGTCGTGGCTTGGTCCTGACCGATCGACGCAGCCAATCCCGCTGGGCAGGCCACGCCGAGAACCAGAACTTCCTCCCCTGGTACGGAGGGGCGGCCGATCGTCGAGCTCAGCGCGACAACCGGCCGCTCCTCCTGTTGGAAATTGAATCGCGCGGAATCCATCGGGCAGTTCTGCACTCCAGCAGTGCGTGGTCGAACACTTCGAGCTGAGCGTGGAACACTCCACGTTCAACTGGAGCCCGCAGGCCACATGGAGCACGAGCACCCGGGCCATGACTGAGTGGAACGGCCGGCGCCGTTTGGCCTATCGCCCGCCGTTGTCCTTTGCTGCTACTGGAGCGGTGTCCTGATCAGCTTCTTGTTAACGAATTCGTCCATGCCGAAACGAGCAAGCTCGCGGCCGACGCCGGAGCGCTTGACCCCGCCGAAGGGCAAGTCGGCTTGAGAGTCCGGAGTGGAGTTGATGAACACCATGCCGGTGTCCAGACGGTCAGCGACTGCTTTGGCCTTCTCTACGTCCGCGCTGAAGACCGCGCCGCCTAGTCCATAGGGCGAACTATTAGCCAGTTCGATGGCTTCCTCCGCATCGGCGACCTTGTAGATAACAGCAACGGGACCGAAGAGTTCCTCGAGGTGCGCCCGCATGCCGGGCTTCACGTCAGTCAGAACCGTAGGCTCGACGAACGCACCGGGCCCGTCCACGTGCTTACCTCCGGAGTGCAGCGTGGCCCCCTTGGACACCGCATCCTTGACCTGCTCGATGAGTTCGTCGGCAGCGGCCTTGGAAGACACCGGCCCGAACCTCGTCTCGGGCTGGAGCGGATCGCCCGGCTTAATCCGAGCCATGCGGGTGGTGAATTTTTCCACGAATTCGTCATAAAGGTCCTCCACGACGAAAAACCGCTTGGATGCAGTGCAGGCCTGCCCTGCATTGCTCATCCGGCCGGCAACGGCCGCCTTCACTGTTTGGTCCAGGTCATCGCTGTCGAGGACGATGAAGGGGTCGCTTCCGCCCAGCTCGAGGACATACTTCTTCAGGTTTCGGCCGGCGACTTCGGCGACGGCGGCACCGGCGCGCTCGCTGCCAGTCAGGGAGACTCCCTGCACACGGGGATCTGCGATGATCTCGGCAATCTGCTCGTTGGTGGCGAAGATGTTGATGTAGCCGCCGTCCAACAATCCCGCATCCTGGAAGATCTGCTCCATGGCCAGTGCGGACTTCAGGCACTGCGGGGCATGCTTGAGCAGGATGGTGTTCCCGAGCATCAGGTTCGGCGCGGCAAAGCGAGCCACTTGATAGTACGGGTAATTCCACGGCATGATGCCCAGCAGCACGCCGATCGGCGCACTGCGGACAACAGCTTCCCCGCCGCCCTTGACGGTCAGCTGCTCGTCGGCCATGAACCCCGGACCTTCGACGGCGTAATACTCGTAGATGTCTGCCACGAGGCCGACTTCGCCCCGCGCCTGGCTGACGGGTTTGCCCATCTCCTGGCTGATGATCCGTGCGAGCTCTTCTTTGCGCTCCCGGTAAAGTCCTGCCACCCGAAGCAGGACGCCGGCGCGTTCCTGCACCACCGTATTGCGCCATGATTCGAAGGCGACGTGAGCACTCTTCACTGCCTCGGCGACATCCTCATCGCTTGCAGCCGGCATTTCAAATAGAACTTCGCCCGTGGCCGGATTGATTGTCCTGTAGTAGCTCATAAAGATTGAGCATACCCGTCATCAACCTCGGTTTTCCAGCACTCCCCACCAAGACCATCCGTCGATCATTACGGCCACCAATTAATGTCATTCCTGAGTCGAGCGGGTAGAATATAAATGTTCGAGATCAGACCGGAGATCCCGGCGTCTTGATTAAATCCCTAGGAGAAGAACCCGTGCCTTCACGGATGGCGCTGCAGTCTCAAATCTATCGATCGCTGCCGGACATGGAACGCTCGGAGGCCATCGTCCGCCGGATCTCTACAGCAATCTCCTTAGGCATGCTGCGGGCCGGGGAACGCCTTCCGGTTGAGGCTGAGCTGTCAGAGATGTTCGGCGTCGCTGGCGCAACGCTTCGGGATGCTTTGGCAGAGCTGCGGGACCAAGGTGTGGTGGAAACCAGGCGGGGGCGCAATGGCGGCACTTTTGTGGTGAAGTTCCCTGCCACACAGGAGGAGAACCTGCGCCAGTACCTGCGCGAGACCTCCATCGCCGACCTTCGCGATCTGGGCGACGAACAAACAGCCGTTGCCGCCGCCGCCGCCCGCCTGGCCTGCGACCGCGCAGATCCCAAGGACTTGGACCGGTTGGAACGACTGGCCCGCGGGCTTGAGCAGGCGGCTACCCCCGAGGTCCAAGCGCGGGCTGACAGCCGCTTCCACATCGAATTGGCGGTGGTAGCCCAGTCGCCGCGGTTGACCAGCCAGGAGATCAGGCTGCAATCGGAAGTCGGGCAACTACTGTGGACTCCGATGGCAGGCGTGTTCGACGCCCAAGTTGCGGCGCGTGAGCACTTGGGAATCGTGTCCGCTGTGCGGGAGGACGACCCCGACAGGGCGCAGCGCTTGGTCTTGGAACACATCCGCCGTAACACCTACCACTTGATCGACACCAAGCTGACCCTCACCCATGCCGGCGAAGAACAGGAGATTTCATGACCGCGCCAGCAATTTCACAGGCCGCCGAGAGTGCCGCCGCCATCGAGGCATGGCTGAATGGGCTTTACCAGGACCTCCATACATCGTCCAAGAAGGTGGGACAGCGCCTCGAGGAAAGTGTCTCCCTAGGCAGCAAAATGTCGCCCACCGAGATAGTGGGCATCGACGAAATGGCGGAGTCATTTCTGCATTCGCACGACATTGCTGTGGGCGCCGGCGAAATATTCTCCCTGTCCGCTATCAAGGATGCGCAAGGCGTCCTGGAATGGTGGATTCGGAACAATTCCGGAAATATTGAAAAGTTCGGTTTTGACCTGGCCCCTGAAGGTGACCGTTTCTACGATTACGAGAAGCTACCCTGGTTTTCCATTGCCGCTAAAACGGGACAGCAATCGATCGCCGGACCCTATGTCGACTATCTGGGATTCGACGAATACATCGTCACCTGTGCCGTTCCCACCTATGTTCATGGCGCGTTCATCGGTGTCACGGGATGCGACATCCGGGTCCGGGACATGGAAAACAAGCTGATCCCGATCGTCCGTCGCATACCAGGCGATGCCGCCCTCCTCAACGACCAGAACCGGGTGATTCTGGGCAATTCGGGGCGGTTCATCGTCGGTGAACGAATTAAGTCCGCGCCCGCAGGGTTCGGGTTCCTTCCATTGGAGGTACCCAACCTGAACTTGCGGTTGATCTGCGCGACCGAGTAGCCGCGCAGACCAACTTCAGGCGTTCACGGGGTCAGCCATTCGACCGGTGTCCCTGCCTCCTCCCTTCCAGTTCTGTCCGTTTCTGCTCTGGCGGACGAACTCGGCAAACAACGCGATCCGATCATCCGCATTCCCGCCCGAATCCTCCGGGTGCCACTGCACGCCGACCACCCAGGTCTTGTCCGGATGCTCGGTTCCTTCCACAACCCCGTCGTCGGCAACGGCCGTCACCCTCAGTTCGGCGGCCACCTGTCCTACTGCCTGGTGATGGCCCGACCGCACTGTCAGCCGTTCGCAGCCCATGATCGAAGCCACCTTCGAGCCCGGGAGCAGACTGATGGATTCGTCCAAAAACAGCGGTTGCCCGGGGGCCCCGCGGTGCAGGTGCCACGGGTCAAGATCCGGAATCAAGGTGCCGCCGCAGGCCACGTTCAGCAGTTGCGATCCGCGGCAAATGGCCAGCATCGGCTGGTCCCTCTCAAGAACTCCCTCGATCAGCTCCAAGCAGTACTCGTCCGCTCGGCGGTCCACGCCGTAGGAGTTCGGCACCGGATCATGGTGGCCGTACAGCTTGCCGTCCACGTCACCGCCGCCCAGGAAGAGCACGCCCTCGTAGCCGGCAAGCTCCCCGGCCGGCAACAGTTCTGTCGCCGCGCTGTCCACCAGTTCACCCCGCGCCCCGACGGCGAGCAGCGTCTCAAACGCTGTCCGGGTAAACCGCTCCATGAGGTCCAGCGTCTGATCCGTCATTCCGGGAAAGGTGAGGGAAACGACGACGGCGATGCGCGGCGCGTCCGCCGGCAGGTCGGCAAACCCGGATGGCAGCACGGCTGCGGGCTGTACGCACAGTCCCTCCCCGGTCACCGAGCACCCGCCCCGGTCAGTCCGCTCATCGCGGCAGCGCGGCGGCGAATCGCTGCTTCGACCACCCACTGGAACAATGCGTGGTCGCTGGCATTGGTCTCTGCGGTGTCCTCCGGATGCCACTGGACCGCCAGCATCGGCGCTGCTGCAACTTCCACCGCTTCCACCACGCCGTCCGCGGCCCTTGCGGTGACCGTCAGGCCTTCGCCCAGTACTCCAATCGCCTGATGGTGGTAGGAGGAGACATCGACCGTCTCGCTCCCGACGACCTCGGCCAGCAACGAACGTGTGGCGACCCGGACCGGATGGACCGTGCCTTTGTGCTGTACCTCCCCG
Organism: Arthrobacter sp. Dra40; assembly: GCF_059091905.1. Lineage (NCBI taxonomy): Bacteria > Bacillati > Actinomycetota > Actinomycetes > Micrococcales > Micrococcaceae > Arthrobacter > Arthrobacter sp. Dra40. The sequence continues at coordinate 9,357 of NZ_JBNHHB010000078.1, read as the reverse complement.
GGCCCTAGGTGCTGGATCAGGGTTCCGCCCCGACCGACGTTTAAAAGCTGCAGGCCGCGGCAGATGGCTAGCAACGGCACGTCCCCGGCGAGGCAGCCTTCAATAATCCCGGTCTCGTAGGCGTCCTGTCCGTCATAGTCGGTGGGCCAGTAGTGCTCGTCAGGGTCGGCTCCGTACAGGGACGGTGCCACGTCTGCTCCGCCGGGCAGCACGACACCGTCCAGCCTGGCGAGCTGTTCCGCCGGGCTCTCGCCGGTACCCGGAAACATGATCACAGGTTCGCCGCCGGCACGGACAATGCAGCGCAACACCGCAGCGGCCACGGCGACGCCGTCGTAGCGCAGTCCGTGAACGGAACTGGACCACATCCCCGGCACTCCAATCAAAGGTCGTCTCATGCCGAGACCTCCGTGGTCAGCGGGAACGGCAGGTGCGGCATCCACTTGGCCCACACGGCCTCCAGCTGGCCGTCGGCGACGACGGCACCCAGAGCGCCGTTGAGTTCGGCGAGCAGTTGCGGGTTGTCCTTCGCCACGCCGATGCCCCAGCGGTTGCCGGTCCGGGCCGTGAAGGCCACGTCGTATGCCGGGTCCTCCCCCAGCGGAACAGTCACGACGTCGTCGTCCACCATGGCGTCCACCTCGCCGTTGCGCAGCGCCGCGAGCATGTCACCGAAGACGTCGTCGCTGGCACCGAAAGCCACCGGAATCATCCCGGGAAAAGTGGATGCAAGACGCATATTTGCACTGCCTTCAATGGCCGCCACCCGGTATCCGGAGAGGTCCTGCGGAGAACGCGCCGGGTCGCCCTTCCGGACCAGGACGGTTTCATCGAACACTGCGTACGGCGCAGTGAAGTCCACTAACGCTTGGCGCTCGGGGATGATGCCCTGGCCGCACCATACGGCGTCGACCCGGTGGTCCCGCACTGCCGGGAGCATGTCGTCCCAGGGCATGCACGCCCACTCAAGGCGCAGGCCCATGGCGGAAGCGACCAGTTCGGCGGCCGCCGGTTCGTATCCGCGGCGGTTGCCATCGGAGTCGGCCATATTGAACAGCGGCGGCGCGTCAGAGTCGATGCACGCCAAGCGCAGGATCCCCGGGGTTAAAGTGTTCACGGCGCTCACGGGATGGTCTCCCAGTACATCTCACGATCCCATTCGGTGATGGCTCCACAGTAGCGGGCCCACTCCTCCTGCTTTAGCTGCGTGTAGATCGCCACCAGGTCCTCGGGCAACGCCGAGGTCAGGTGAGTATCCGACACGAACGCGTCGATGGCTTCACCCAGTGTGAGCGGCAGTTGCCCGCCGACCGGGCCGCCAGCACCGCCGTCGGGCATACCGGGATCAAGCTGGCGGTCCAGTCCGTCCTGCATGGCCGCAATCAGCAATGTGTGGGATAGGTAAGGGTTCACCGCGGCATCCGGCACGCGGTACTCCATCCGGCCATTCGAAGAGATGCGGATCAGACAGCCGCGGCTGTCCAACCCCCAGTTGGCCAGGCTCGGGGCGAACTGGCCGGCATCCCAGAACCGCTTGTAGGAGTTTACGGTGGAGGCCATCACGGCCATCGAACCCGGCGCATGGGCCAGCATGCCCCCGATGGCGTACTTGGCGGTCTGTGAGACGTGCAGTTCCACCCGGCCGACGTCCTCGATGACGTTAGTGTCGCCGTCCCAAAGGCTCAGGTTGTGATGGCATCCATTGCCCATCTGGCCGTTATATGGCTTGGGCATAAAGCTGGCGGTTACGCCGAATTCGCGGGCCACCTGCTTGCAGATCTGCCGGTAGGTCATCAACCGGTCTGCGGTGTTTTCCACGCGGTCGTACATCCAGTTCAGCTCAAGCTGGCCGTCGTCCTCGTAGTCGCCTTCAATCATGTCCAGGCCCATGGCCTTGGCGTAGGTGACCAACTGCTTGTAGATGGGGCGCATCCGCTCCAGGTTCTCCACCTGATAGGCGGGGCTGGTGCCGGGCTTTTTGACAACATCCAAGCCGGGTCCCTCCCACGTCATCTCCGGTTCGGTGCCGGAGCGCACCTCGAAGCCGGTGTGGGCGGTGAACGCTTCGTGTGAGCGGATCAGCAGCGACCGGGTGTCGATCGACAGCAGGCGGCCACCTACGTCCGGCAGGTGCGGGGGCTCGTAGGCAGTACAAAAAATCCGGGCGACCGAGGTGTCCCAAGGCAGGACCACGAAAGTGTCCGGCTCCGGTAGTGCCCAGAACTCCCGGGCCTCGATGCCGCCGCCGATAAGGTTGCCATGGCGGTCGTTCTGCAGGTCCGACAGCGCGGTGCGGTGGAAACAAATGCCCTTCTCCAGGTTGCGGCGGAAGTGGTTGGCGGGAACCATCTTCGCCACCATGCGCGAGCCGATGGTAGGCAGCGCATAGTAAACGTATTCAACGCCGGCTTCTTCGATCTTGCGGCCAAGTTCGCGCACCGTTTCGGGGCGCAGGTTGCGCTCCTGGTGGTGGGCGAAGGCATCGCGGTCGCTCAATACCGGCAGCATATCGGTGGCGGCCGCATCGGGCCGTACAGTGGTTAGTGTCATCTCAGTCTTCCTTTAATTTGAGGTCCAAGCCGTTCTTTTCAGACGGCGGCCAGCTGGGAGCTGGCGGGCAGCCCGGCCTCGGCCACGAGCTTTCGGTAATGCAACTGGCGGTCGGCAGGCAGTGCGGAGGTTACGGCGCCGATCAGCCGACCGCCGAGGTAGTAGGCAAGGGCGGCACCGTCGGAGGGCCGGGACGGGTCCCCTTCCAGGACCTCGATCCGGTCTGCGACGGCCGGGCTGCCCACGCCCTGGACTCGGATACCGAAAATGTCCGTCCAGAAGGAGGGCAGCGGTGCGGCCTGTGCCGGGGTTTCGGTTCCGTTCAGTCCGGCGACCAGGGCCGGGGCTGCGATCTTGGCGGTGTCGGCAGGTGTGGCCCAGTGCTCAACGCGTCGTGGTCCGGTGCCGGCGCGGCGGTCCGGGTAGAGGGCCACATCGCCGACCGCGACCACATGCTCCGTCCCGAGCACCCGCAGGTGCGCGTCGCAGAGCACGCCGTCAGTCAGATCCAGGCCGTTGCCGGCCAACCATTCGACGTTCGGCTTTGAACCGACAGCCTCAATAACGGCATCGGCCGGCACCTCGCGTCCACCCGCCAGGCGGACCCCGGTGCATCGCTGCGGCCCGGCAGCGCCGTCGTCATGCCAGATGAATGAGGTGACGCGCTCACCTGAGATGCACTCGACACCGCGTTCGGTCAGGAAGTTGCGCATGCCGTCGCTCAGTTCGCGGCCGAGCGTGTGCTGCATGGGCCCGCTGCTCCCCTCGATCAACGTCACGCGGCAGCCCAGCAGCGTCGCCGTGGCAGCTGCCTCGCAGCCGATGAATCCCGCACCGACCACCACGATCCGGGCATCCGGCCGTAATTCCCGGTGCAGGCCCAGCGTGTCCTCCAACGTACGGATGACGTGTCGGCCATGCAATGGCCCGGGAACCCGGACGCGCGCCGGCCGCAGCCCGGTTGCGACCACCAGTCCGTCGTAACCAAACTGCTCGCCAGTAGCGAGGGCCAAGGTGCGGTCCGCAAGGTTTGCGCGAGTAACCGGTGCCCCGAGCTTCCAGTCGATGTCGATGGCGGTGCGGCGCTGCCGCAGCGCCACCGACGCCAAAGCTTCTTGGATCGAGCCGGGAGACTTCAGCAGTTCCTTCGAGAGCGGCGGCCGGTTGTAGGGAGGATGGATTTCCCCGCCTATAACGAGGATCTCCTCCTCCCAGCCGGCCGACCGTAATTGTTCAGCGGCGCGCAATCCTCCCATCGAGGCTCCGGCGATGGCGATTCTGCGGGCCATGATCAGTCCTTGAGGAAGATCGCTTGGACAGGACAAACGTCGATGGCTTCCTCGACCTCGTCGAGGAGAGTGTCCTCGAACGCCGGCTCGTATTCGAGGACTCCGTCCGGGTTCATACGGAAGACTTCCGGCGCGGCGATGGCGCACTGGCCATGGTTGTCACACAAGCTGCGGTCGACATTAACGGTCTTCATGGTGGGCCTGCTTTCTGTTGTTGCTGTAGTGCTGGGTGGTGCTGTCTGCGGTTCAGGTGCGCTTGGTGAAGCCGATCGGAAGGCGGATGGGCCCGGTGTTGCCGGAATCGGGCAGCCACTCGTCTCCCCCGGCCAAGTACGGGGCAGCGATGCGGCTGGCCAGCAGCGGCAGGGCCTCGCTCATGTCCGCTCGTGCGACGAAGTGGCCCAGGCAGTGGTGCACACCGCCGCCGAAGCCGTAGTGCGGCGCGTGCTCGCCGAGCAGATCCATCTCCGGGTTGGGGAAGGCCTTCGGGTCAGTGCCGGATGACTGGGTGAAAAGGTGCACTGTCGTGCCCTTCTCGATGAAGAGGTCCTGATAAGTGAAGTCCTCCACCGCTTCCCGGGTGACCCAGGTAACCGTCGGGTTAATCCGCATGATCTCTTCGACGGCCTTGGCACCCAGTTCCGGGCGCTCCGCTAGCAGCTCCCACTGCTCCGGGTTGCGGATGAAGGACTGCATCGCCAGTCCCAGCTGATTGCGGGTGGTGTCCATGCCGCCGAAAATCAGCAGCACCAAGGCGTTACGCAGCTCTTCGTCGCTGAGCCGGTCTCCGTCACGGCTGGCCAGCACCAAACGGCTGACGAAGTCTTCGCCCGGGTTTGCCTGGCGGTCCTTGATCAGCTCGTCGGCGTATTCGTAGAGCTCCGCGACTGCCGCCTCCACCTTGTCCAAGTCCCGCTTGAACGTCACGCCGAGGGCCAGTCCCACTGTGGAGGCCAGCCGGGCGATCGTCGGCCACTCACTTTCCGGAATGCCCAACAGGATGGTGAGTACCCGGGTGGCATAGGGCTCGGCGAAGTCGCGGATGAACTCACACTCACCCTTGTCGATAAATGCGTCGATCAACTCGTTGGCCAGAGCTTGGAACCGGGGCACCAGGTCCTTGATTAACCGGGGCGAGAATGCCGGGTTAAGCAGCCGGCGGATGCGGTGGTGGTCCTCTCCTTCCAGCACCAGCAGATTCTTGGTCCACCAGTCGTAGAACAAGCCGCCGTGGACCCCGTTGTGGGCAGGCCATTGGGCGCTGCCCTGCTTGAGCTTGGGGCTCTTGAGCAGCTTGCTCACTTCGTCGTACCGCAGCACGGCGATGCCGTAATTGGTCCTCGCGTACCAACTGGCCTCGCGTGCGTTGCGCAGCTCTTCGGACTGCATAGCGAACGACGGATCCGAAATGTTCAGGTACGGGACGTCAACAGTGGGCGTACTCATGGGTGGAACCTTTTCCTCATCTTGCTATCGGTGAATTGCTGGGCTGGAAGGCTCGGATTGTAGTGCTAGGCGGACAGGGACGCGGACGGTATGGCATCTCCTGCAGGAGCGTCGCCCTTCAAGTAGGGCTTCTTCCAGGTCATGTAGATCAGGCCTATGGTCACAACCCCGACGGCGGAGATCAGCACAATGTAGTTGGCGAACCAGCCAGCTTCCGGAGTCCGCGGCCAGGCCATGTTGATCATGCCCAGCACTCCCCACGCGAGAGCTGCGATGTTAACCGGGATGCTCCAGACCCCAAGCCGGAAGGCCCCAGCGGGCTTCCAGCCCTTCAGGTGGGCCCGCAACGAGGCCAGGACAACCATTTGGAAGCCCATGTACATGCCCATAGCGGCGAACGAGATGATGGTGACCAGGGCATCTTCGGAGACCTTGGAGCCCACCACGATGATCGCCGGGACCAGGCCGGCCAGCAGCAGAGCGTACGGCGGCACGTGCCGGGTCTCGCTGAACTTGCTGAGCAGTTTGCTGCCCGGCAGAATTCCGTCGCGGGCCATCGAGTAGGCCAGCCGCGAGGACGCCGCTTGCAGGCTGAGTGCACAGGAGACAAAGGAGATCAGCACGACGGCGAGCACCACCTTGAAGCCAACCGGTCCGAAGGCACCCAGCAGCGCGCTACCGATGGGATCGGAGTTCTCCCCGGAGATCACGGCGCCGAAGTCGGGCACAGCCAATATCAGCGACAGGCACACGAACATGGCAGCGAAACCGCCAATGTAGATGGTCATGCGCATGGCCTTAGGGATCCGGCGCCCAGGGTTCGGCACTTCTTCGGCCACGTCGCCGCAGGCTTCGAAACCGTAGTACTGGTAAATGCCGATCAACCCGGCAGCGGCGAAGGCGATGAAGTAGTTGCTGCCTTCACCCGCCCCGAAACTCTGGAACAGCACGCTGATGTCGTGCTCCCGGGCTGTTACCAAGAGCCAGACACCGACGATGAGAGCCCCGCCGAGTTCCGCCAGCAGGCCTAGCATGGCGACCTTGCTCAGCACCTTGGTGCCTCCGAGGTTCAACACGGTAGCCAAGGCAATGACCACCAGTGCCGAAATAATCACCGAGTCGACGGTGCTTTCCATCCCCAGCAAAAGGCTGAGGAACGGTCCGGCACCGTAGGAAACGCTGGCGATGGTGGCCAGCAAAGCGCAGAGGTAGACCCACCCGTTCATCCAGCCCCACTTGCGTCCCCAAAGACGGCGGGACCATGGGTAGACACCGCCGGCAACGGGGTAGTTGGAGACCACTTCCCCGAAAACCGTGGCAACCAGCAACTGGCCGATGCCAACAATGATCAGCGACCAGAACATCGGTGGTCCGGCCATCCCCAGCGATGCCGCGAACAGTGAGTAAATCCCCACCACCGGGGACAGGTAGGTGAAGCCTAGGGAGACGTTCCCCCAGAACGTCATTTCGCGCTTAAATTGCTTCTCATACGAGTAGCCAAGGCTGGCAAGGTGCTCCGCGTCTTCATCGACGTCCGGACCTCCAGCGGGTCTCGTCATTTCGGCTGACATTGCGCTCCTTCAAAAACGAATGGTCAGTGCGGTGAACGGGGCCGTGAGCTGCCTCCCCCGCGGTGATCGACGTCACAGTGAGGGCGATCACAAAAACCCTACAAATGAATGTTTTATTTGGCAAGCACTTTTTCGGAATTGGGGCGTCCTGGCGTCGCCAATACAGAAAAACTTTCTCAGTCTCCGCGCAGCCGCGCGTACAACGACAGGCTCACTGGACACCAGATAGACGGATGAGAAAACATGTGGCCAAAGCAGATTTAGCAGGTGCTGGAAGGCGTCGGGCTTGAGCAGCGCGCTAGCTTATATCCAGACAACCCCTCCTGTGGACAGCAACAGCGTGCAGCCATGGTCCGTGGCCTTGCCATGAATCCGCGAGCGTTGATGCTCGACGAGATCGCCTCGGCGCTGGGCCCGGAACTGGTCACGGAAGTCTTGAATCGTCCGAAATTTGACTGCAGAAGGAATGACCCTGCTGCTGGCAACGTGGTCTTCCTGAATAAGGCAAACTGCTGGAGCAGGGACCACCAGAGCAGACGTTCACCGACCCGCAGGAGCCGCGGAATCGGGAATTTCTGAAGAAGATCGTTGAAGCGTGACGGATCTAGGGCGTGACGAATGCCTACTCGCGCCGTTGGCGATGCCAGCGGCCCGAGTTCGGAAAGCGCAGGCGCTGCTCATCGACCTCGCTCCTTCCGATGGCGGACCCTCGCCCTCCGGACGTCGCGGCGTGACCGGCCCCTCCTCTTTTGACTTGCCACACCCAACCTGATGCTATTGAGGAAGGCCAACCGGTGTTATTGGATCTTCGGTTGGCCGCTCCGAATCGCTCGTGCAGGCATCCTCGCCTGCCCGCGGACACGGTGCCCGTCTCCCTCTCGGGATTGATTATTCAGGGCCCGGCGCCTTCCTGCGCCGCCAGTGTCAACCCGTTGCGCCTCATGCGCCATTGCCACCGCCACCGGTGCGCCGATACGGCCGTTCTGTGGATTCGGAGTGTCGAGCCTGACGAAGAGATCCATTGGAATGAGGAGATGCATTTAGTATGCGAGTCGGAATCATTGGTGCAGGACCCAGCGGCATGGCCCAACTGCGCGCGTTTGAATCAGCCCGGAAACTGGGAGCGGAAATCCCGGACATGGTGTGCTTTGAAAAGCAGTCCGATTGGGGCGGACAGTGGAACAGCAGCTGGCGGACGGGATTGGACGCCGCCGGCGAGCCCGTGCACAGCAGCATGTACCGGCACCTGTGGTCCAACGGCCCCAAGGAAGTCCTCGAGTTCTCCGACTACACCTTCGACCAGCACTTCGGCCGGCCGATCTCCTCTTTCCCGCCGCGCGAAGTGCTGTTCGACTACATCGCCGGACGAGTGGAGAAATCCGACGTGCGCAAGTACGTCCGGTTCAACACCGTGGCTCGCTGGGTCTCCTACGACGAAAAGTCCAGGGAATTCACCGTCACGGTCGAGGACCTCGCGGCGCAGCGCACCGAAACCCACGTATTCGACAAGCTCGTAGTCTCCACCGGCCACTTCTCCTACCCGAATGTGCCGGCGTTCGAGGGCATCAACAGCTTCCCGGGCGAGGTGCTCCACTCCCACGACTTCCGCGGCGCCGAGCGGTTCGCCGGCAAGAACCTGCTGCTGATCGGCAGCAGCTACTCCGCCGAGGACATCGGCATGCAGGCCCACAAGATGGGCGCCAAGTCCGTCACCTTTAGCTACCGCAGCGGCCCCATGGGCTTCGACTGGCCGGAGTCGGCCGTTGAACGCCCGCTGGTGACCCACTTCGAGGGCCGGACCGCGCACTTCAGCGACGGCACTACCGGCGAATTCGACGCCGTAATCCTGTGCACCGGCTACCTGCACAAGTACCCGTTCCTGCCCACCGAACTGTCACTGCAGTCGCCGAACCTGCTCTACCCCGGCAACCTCTACAAGGGCGTGGTCTGGCAGCAGAACACCAACCTGTTCTATCTCGGCGCGCAGGACCAGTACTACACGTTCAACATGTTCGACGCACAGGCCTGGTTCGCCCGCGACGTAATGCTGGGCCGGATCGAACTGCCCTCGCTGCAGGAACGCGCCGCGGACATCCAGGCCTGGCTGGACCGCCAGGACGCGCTCCTCGACCATGACGCCGAGGCCGATTTCCAGACCGACTACCTGCGCGACCTGATCGCCCTGACGGACTACCCGGAGTTCGATCTGGATGCCGTGTCCGCCCTGCTCAAGCAGTGGATGAAGGACAAAGAAGAGAACATCCTCGGCTACCGGGACAGCATCCACCGTTCCGCCATGACCGGCACCATGGCCGCCCGGCACCACACCCGCTGGATCAACGCCATGGACGACAGCATGGCACGCTACCTCAACGGACCCTCCGAGGACATGGACACCGGAGCGCTGGCAGCCCTGACCGGGGACACCAAGCAAGCCGCTGGCAGGTAAAACCAGCAAGAAAGCACGTACGACGGCGGGCGGCCGGGGACGTTTCCTCCCC
>NZ_JBNHHB010000077.1:0-23063 GCF_059091905.1 Arthrobacter sp. Dra40 | reverse complement strand
CCTTGCGTGAAGGTGGTTTTCCCGGCCCCCAAACCGCCGCTGAGCACCACCAGGTCGCCGGCCCGCAGTATCCGGCCCAGCCGGGCGGCCAGCGCCTGGGTCTCCTCGGCGGATCCGACCTGGAACTCGCGCTCCCACACCGGTGCAGCCGGTTGTTGCTGGGTCATGGACGTTGTTCCCCCTGCCCGGTCGCCCTCGTCCTTCATGCCAGCACCGCGCCCGGGTCCCCGGCGTTGTCTGTGTGGTGGTCGCCGGCAGTCGCCAGCGCTGCCCGAACCTGGGCCGCTGCCGCTGCTTGCCTGGCTGCTGACGCGGCACGCCTGGTTGCCTCAGCCGCCGATGCCGGCTCCTCGGGGTCGTCCGGTCCCTCGGTGGTCCCTGTGTAGTAGCGCGGGACGCGCTGGCTGACGCGGGTAACGATCTCGTAATTGATGGTCCCGGCCCCCATCGCCCAGTCCTGGGCGTCGGGAACATCCTGGCCGGGGCCGAAGAGGACCACTTCCTCACCCAAGAGGTCACCGGCGTCGTTGGTCCGCAGGTCCACCACGAACTGGTCCATGGCCACCCGGCCCACCACGTCGTAGCGCCGGCCGCCGATGGCCACCTGGACTCCGGTGGCGCTGCGCGGGATGCCGTCGGCGTAGCCCAGCGGCACCAATACGAGCGTTGACGGTCCGGAGGTCACATAGCTCAGCCCGTAGGAGACGCCGTGGCCGCTGGGCACCTGCTTGCAGTTGGCTACCCGTGCGCGCAGCGTCATGGCCGGAACCAGCCCCAGTTCCTCCGGCGTCTGCGCCTCGAAGGGCGAGAGGCCGTAGATGCCCAGGCCCACCCGGACCATGTCGAAGTGCGCGTCGGGACGGGTAAGGGTCCCGGGCGTGTTGGCAAGATGGCGGACCTCAAGGTCCAGCCCCGCGTTCTCGGCGACCGCCACGGCCTCGCGGAAGCGGTCCACCTGGTCGTCTGTCTCCGGCCGGTGCGGTTCGTCGGCGACCGCCAGGTGGGAGAAGACGCCCACCACCCGCAGCAACCCCTGTTCCTGGTACTCCACAGCCCGGTTGACCAGGTCTTCCCACAGGGCCGGCGGGCAGCCGTTGCGGCCCAGTCCGGTATCAATCTTCAAGTGCACGCGCGCCGGGCGTTCCAGCTGCCGGGCCGCCCTGACCACCGGCTCCAGCTCCCAGCCGGAGACCCCGACGTCGATGGCTGCCTCGATGCCCGCGGCGAAGTCCGTGTCCGGGGTATGCAGCCACGCCAGGATCGGTGCTTCGATGCCGGCTTCGCGCAGGGCGAGCCCCTCGGTGAAGTGGGCGACCCCCAGCCAGGACGCGCCTGCTTCCAGCGCGGCGCGGGCCACCGGAACGGCGCCATGACCATAGGCGTCCGCCTTCACCACGGCCATCACGCGGGCCGGCGCCGCGATCTCACGCAGGTGACGCACGTTGGCGCGGATGGCGTCCAGATGAATGACGGCTTGGCGGTCATAGGGCAGCGGTGACGGTGTAGAGCTCACGGATCCATTCTCCCATCCGAAGCATGCTTTCCAGCCGAAGGACTGCGCCGCGGGGCGGGTGCCCCGCATCGAACGCACACGCTGGCCTCCCTCTGCCGGGCCGCACGCAGGGCAGCGGCTGCGGGTCTGTGCTTCACCCTTGCTGGCACAATACAAGCAAGGTCTGCGTCCCGGGCTCGGGACTGCCGATTGTTATCCAATGTCAATCGTTCGGGGGAAGCAGTGGCAACACTTGCCATAGTGGGCGGCGGCGGGTTCCGGGTACCGCTGCTCTACCGTGCGCTCGCCGAGGGGGCGGGTGCCGGCCTGGTCGACCGGCTGGTGCTGCACGATGTGGACCCGGGCCGCCAGCAGGTCATCGCCCGTGTGCTGGAAAACGCCCCCATCCCCACCGGCGGCCGGCCGCCGAAGCTGGAACCGGTCCGCGACCTGGACGACGCACTGGCCGGAGCCGACATCGTTGTCTCCGCCATCCGTCCCGGCGGCACCCGTGGCAGGATGCTGGACGAACGGGTGGCCACCCGGCTGAACCTCCTGGGCCAGGAGACGACCGGTGCAGCCGGAATCGCCTCCGGCCTGCGTGCTGTCCCCGCCTCCATCGACATCGCCCGGCGGATGCGCGAGCTCAGCCCCAACGCCTGGCTGATCAACTTCACCAATCCCGCGGGCCTGGTCACTGAAGCCACGCTGCCGCTGCTCGGCCACCGGGTGATCGGCATCTGCGACACGCCCATGGGGCTTGTCCGGCGTGCTTCCCGGGCGGCCGGCGCCCCGGTGCGCAGCGGCTCGCTGGCGGGCGTTGACTATGTGGGACTGAACCACCTGGGCTGGCTGCGCGGCCTGAAGCACGACGGCGGGGACCGGCTCCCGGGGCTGCTTGCAGACCCCGCACGGCTGCAATCGTTCGAAGAAGGCCGGATTTTCGGCACCCAGGAGCTACAGGTGCTCGGAGCCATCCCCAACGCCTACTTGTTCTATTACTACTTCCGCCGTGAGGCCACGCTGGCGCTGGCCGGTGCGGCCCAAACGCGTGGCGAGTCCATCCACGAACTCCAACAGGAGCTGTACGCCCGGCTTCAGGCCTCCGGAACCCCGTACAGAGACTGGGAGGATGGCTTGCGCCGCCGCGAGGAAGGCCATCTGTCCGAAGCACGCGAAATCGGCGTATCGCGGGACGAGGCGGATCTGGCGGCATGCGGCTACGAACACGTTGCCCTCGAAGTGATGCGGGCCCTGCTGACCGGCGAGCGCACCGAGCTGATCCTCAACGTCCGCAACGCCGGCACCATCCCGGCGCTGCCGGACGACGCCGTCATCGAAGTGCCGTCCGTTGTGGATGCGGACGGCGCCCGCCCGCTGCCGGTGAAGCCGCTGACCCTGCATCAGGCCGGGCTGATGAGCCAGGTCAAGGCCGTGGAGCAGGAGGTGATCCGCGGCGGCCAAGGGGACCGGGCGTCCGCCCTGCGCGCCTTCATGATCCACCCGCTGATTACCTCTGGCCACGTGGCCCACCGGCTGCTCGAGGCCTACGAACAAGCCCACGGCTACCGCTGGAGCTGAGATGGACCTCGTTGGCGGACTTATCGCGCTGGGACTCGTGGCAGTGATCATCGCCGCCACCATCGCGGTGGCCGCCCGGCCGTGGCGGGGCGGTCCGGGATCCTTGTCCGGAATGTTCGGCGCTGTGGAGGAAGTCTTCGCCCCGACCCGCCACGAGGCACGGATGGAACAGGAACGGCAGCAGCAAGCCCCCGCCCCGGCCCCAACTCCCGGCGACAAGCCGATACCCGGTGTTGGTCACGGCGACAAGCCGGTACCAGGCGACGAGCATGGGTCCGGCGGTAAGCCCGGCACGCGGGATGATGCCGGGGACCCGCCCTGACGGGCCCGTGGGGCTGGCACGCCGGGGCATCTACGTGGCAGGGTGAGGGCATGCCCACCGAGGACGACGTGCGCCGCCTCTGCCTGGCCTTGCCCGGTGTCTCCGAGCGGCCGAGCTGGGGCCAGCCGGCATGGTTCGCCTCCACGCTTATGGCCCGCATCTGGGAGCCGGGCATCCTCACCATCAAAACCGTCGAGCGCGACGCCTTGGCCGAAACCGCACCGGATGTCTTCTTCTGGACACCGCACCACGAGCGTTCACCCCGGTTGGTGCTCCTGCACTTAGACAAGGTCGCCCCGGACGAACTTGAAGAACTGCTCGACGAATCATTCCGGCTTGCCGGCGGCCGGCACCGTCCCTAGACTGCTCGACCTTGCCGGACGAAAGGTTCCGGGCAGCCCGGCGGCCAGCCCCGTTTCAGCGACGCGGCCGGCCCCGTCCTACAGCGACGCGGCCAGCCCCGGTGACGCCCGGTGCCTTGCGTTCCTTTAGCGCACTGGCGACGGCAGGACCTCAATCTGCTCCGCCTTGTCGGGGTGCTGCGCCAGCTTGGCACCTTCCACATCGACATTCGGCAGGATCTTCTCGAGCCACGCGGGCATCCACCAGGCCGCTTTGCCGAACAAGTGCATGGCCGCCGGGATCAGCGTCATGCGGACCACGAACGCGTCCAGCAGCACCCCTAGCGCCAGCGCGAAGCCGATCGGGCGGACCATGGTCAGGTGGGAGAAGACGAATCCGGCGAACACTGAGACCATAATGATCGCGGCGGCCGTGACCACCTTGGCACCGTGGTTGAAACCGCTGACCACGGCAGCCTTCGCGTCCTCGCCGTGGGCATAGGATTCGCGCATGCCGGAAACCAGAAACATCTGGTAGTCCATCGCCAGGCCGAACAGCACGCCGATCATGATCATCGGCAGGAAGCTCAGGATGGGTCCCGGGTCGTGGACATCGAAGATGGTGCCCAGCCAACCCCACTGGTAGATCGCCACCACGGCACCGAAACTGGCACCGAGGGAGAGCAGGAAACCGGCAGTGGCCAGCAACGGGACCAGGATGGATCGGAAAACCAGCAGCAGCAGGATCAACGAGAGCCCGATGACGATGGCCAGATAGACGGGCATGGCGTCCGCCAGCTTGTCCGAGACATCAATCTGCATGGGCGGCTGTCCGGTCACGGATATTTCGACGCCGGTGCTCTCCTGCAGCGCGGCTGTTTCCGCCCGCAGATTGTGAACCAGATTCTCGGTGCTCTCGGCTGCAGGCCCCTCTTCCGGAATGACCTGCAGGACAGCGGTCCGCCCGTCCTCGCTGGTGCCCACCGGGACGGCCGCCCACACATGGTCCATGGCCCGCAGCTCTTGCGAGAGCTTCAGCAACGTCCCGTCCGTTTCGCTGCCTTCAAGGCCAGCCGGCAGGTCGGCCACCACGATCAGGGGACCGTTGATGCCCTCCCCGAAGTTTTCGCCCAGCTGGGTGTACGCGTGATAGGCGGTCGATTCCGCCGGCTCTGAGCTGCCGTCCGGCAGGCCCAGCCGCAGCTCTGCGGCAGGCAACGCCATCACGCCCAGCACTGCCATCCCGGCCACCAGGGCCAGCCAAGGATGCTTCGTCACCGTCTTGCCCCAGCTGCGCTTGGGGTCGTTGTGGAACGCGCGGTCCGGGGTGGCCGTTTCCGTTCCGTCACCGACCGGGCCGGCCACGCCCGACTTGGCCCAAGCCCGCCGGGAGAGAATGCGCCTGCCCATGATGGACAGCATCGCCGGGGTCAGGGTCAACGCCACCACGACGGCGACGGCCACCGTCGCGGCGCCGGCCAGTCCCAGCACCGTCAGGAAAGGAATGCCAGGTACCGCCAGCGCGGCGAGGGCGATGATCACGGTAAGGCCGGCGAAGAGCACGGCGTTGCCCGAGGTGCCGGTGGCGCGGCCGATGGATTCGATCAGCGGCACGCCGGAGAGCAGCTGGGTGCGGTGCCGGTTGACGATGAACAGCGAATAGTCGATGCCCACGGCCAGGCCCAGCATCAGCGCCAAGACCGGCGAGACGGAGCTCATCTCGATCACTCCGCTCAGGGCCATGGTGCCGCCGACGCCCACGCCAACGCCAACAAGTGCCATCAGCAGCGGCAGCCCTGCAGCCAGGAGCGTGCCGAGCATGAGCACCAGCACAGCGGCGGCCACGGCAATGCCGATGGCCTCGGCCGCACCGAACAGGCTGGAGATATCTTCGACGATGTCTTTGCTGTACTCCGCCCGCAGCCCGGACACCAATCCGGCCTCTGTCACCTGCTGGACCTGTTCGCGGTCTTCCTTGGAAACCTCCATCATGCTCTGTCCGAACTGGACTTGCACGAAGGCGGCCGAGCCGTCCTCCGAGACAAACCGCAGACCTTGGGACGACTGCTGCCGCAGCTTGGCCCGTTCCAGGTCGGCGACGCCCGACTCATAGTCCGCCCGGCCGTCTTTCAGCCGCTGTTCCGCTGCGGCCAGCTGCGCCTGCCCTGCTTCAAACCGGGCGCGCTGCGGTTCCAGCTGCGCCCGGGCCTGCGCCGCCACAGCGGATTGCCCGGCGGTCTCCAGCTGCGCGACCCGGGCCTCGGCTGCCTCCACCTGCTGCCGGGCCGGTTCCAGCTGCGCTTTGCCGGCTTTCAGTTCGGCCTGGCCGTCCTTGAGCTGCCGCGCGGCAGCCGCCAACTTCTGTTCGCCCTCGGCAATTATGCGTGGCGCAGCGTCGAGCTGAGTCTGCAGTTTCACCGGATTGGTGGCGTTCTTGACCGCAGCCAGGGCCGTGAGGTTGTGGGAAATAGCCGCAATGGCGCTCTCCTGGGCCGTGGTGAACGCTTGGCCGTCCGCCGTGGTGAACACAATGGTCCCAAGGCCGCCCGAGGCCTCCGGCATTTTCTCCTGCAGTTCGTCCGCCACCGTCTGGGCGGGAGTGCCGGGAATGGTGAAGCTGCTGGACAGCGTACCCATGAAAGCCGCGACGGAACCGCCAACAGCGACCATGACAACCAGCCACACGGAGACGAACCACCAGCGCTTCCGCGCGGCGAGTTTGCCGAGTTTATAGAGCAATGACGCCATGGGATCAGTCCTTGGAAGTGGTGTTGAAGCCGCAGCGCAGCATGTCAAGGCTCTCCAGCAACCGCTGCCGGAAGGCCGACGGTTCAGGTGCCTCGCCTGCAGGGGTTTGGGTGGCGGCCATGCGCATGGCCGCCTGGGCACAGGCGATCAGCGAGCCTGCGAGCGCGGTGACCATGAGTTCACCGGCGTCGCCCGGCAAACGGGGGCGGAGGCCGTCTTCAAGCGATTGCTTGGCGTGGCTCCAGATCTGCAGCTGCACGCGCTCCAACTGCGCGTCGTCGACGCCCATCTGGTAGATCTCGCACAGCAGCGCCAGCCGGTCCTGGCTGATGTCCCCGCCGAAGGTCGCGAGGACCGCGTCCATGATCGGCTCATCGTCCGGCCGTTCGTCGAGCCGTGCAAAGGACTCGGCCAGAAATTCCTCCACCGGCAGAGTGACAGCCGCCTCGATGGAGGGGAAATAGTTGAAGAAGGTCCGACGGGAGACGCCCGCCTCCGCGGCCACATGGTCGACCGTAAATCCACCCGGCCCGTGTGTCCGGGCCAGACGAAGGGCCGCGGCGGTCATGGCCGCGCGGGTGGCCACTTTGTTCTTTTCGCGGCGGCCCTCGGGCGGCGCCACACTCTCTGCACTCACCCGGCCAGCATAGGGCTAAATTTGCACACCATGCAAAATTACCCTGCGTGCAATCATTTCAGGTGCAGCCACATCCTCGGCTAAGTTGGTGGGGGTTCTCCTGCCTGAGAACGTGCCCTGGCACCCTTGCCGACGCCCACTAATTTCCGAGGACGTGCATGTCTCCGCGCACCCTGTTCCGTTCCGTCGCTTTCGCCGAAGCCGTGACGTGGACGCTGCTGTTGCTGGCCCTGCTGCTGCGGGCGCTGGTGCCGGAAGCGCGCCTGGCGGTTAGTATCGCTGGCGGCCTCCACGGCTTTGTCTTCCTCTGCTACGTCGTCAGTACCTGCTTCACGTGGGTGAATCAAAGGTGGTCTGCAGCCCGCGGCGCTCTGGCGGTTGTGGCCGCCGCCATCCCCTATGCGACCATTCCCGTGGAACAGTCAATGGACCGCCACGGTCTGCTCGACGATGTGTGGCGGCTCGGCGCGGGCGGTGACCGCCCGCACGGCTTCCTGGAGAAGCTTCAGGCCGGGGTGCTGGCGCGCCCGGCTGCCGCCATCGTCGTTGTCGTCGTTGCCGTTGCGGCCGTCTTCAGCTTCCTGCTCTCGATGGGGCCGCCGGATACCTGGTTCAGCTAGTACCTGGTCCGGCTAGTACCAGATCCGCTCGGAACGCATCCGCCGGTCTTGGCCTGGCGGGGAAGCTTGACAGGACGGCAGGGAGGACCGGGAGTTCCCGTCCCTCCCCACCTTGGCGTACCCCTGGCGGGATACTTACCTGAGGGGTGATTTTTTAGTCGTTGCCGTGGCCGTAGTCATGGTCATGGCACCGGAACCTGACGTTGTCGCTCGACACCCATCCGTCGGCGCGGCTGTAGCTGATGGCCTTGTAGGTCCTGCCGCACTTCAGGTCGTCGCCGCGGATAGTGAAGTCCCCGTCATGTGTCCGGACGTAGAAATGATCAACGACGCGGTCACGGGAAACGTTGACGATCCAGACATGGACGCGGTGCGCTTCGTAGTCCTCGCCCCTAACCCTGTAGTCGCCGTCACGGTAAATGTGCAGCGACAGTTCGGCGTCGCTTCCGTCCCTATACTTCGAGTGCGAAGAAGCCTCCGCGACGCTGGTGGCACCGGCCGGCGCTGCTACGCCCATGGAGGCGAGAAGTCCCAGGATTACGCCGGTCATCATTAACCAGATGCGCCATCTTGCTGAGGTTTTCATGACTTACTGTGCTTCCGTGCTGATCCGGGAGGCCAGGACGCGGAAGGCGCGCCCGCCTGTCGTCGATGAACAGCTTGGCGGGCCCCCCGGCTGCCTCTCGCCGCTGCCGTTCACTGCGCCGGTTTAAACCACGGGACTGCCCCCGGCCCATCAGTGGTTACATGAGGTTGCCATCCCTCGGGAGGATCCTGCCTCCGGTGCCCCTACCGTGCCCCAGCGGTGCGGTTGGCACGTTCTACATCGTAGTGGAAAACCGGTACCTCGGGGCACCCCTTCACAGCGGGTTTTTCCCGCTGGCGGGAGCGGCGGCATCTGCGGGGCCTGAGTCTGAAAGCGTCCTGTCCACCGCGGCAGGCATAAGCCTGCGTTAGCCCTTCGGCTTCCAGATGTTGATGTCCGAGTCCACCGCAAACTTGTTGATCGCGTCCGCTTCCTCGGTTGTGAAGTCCAGATTGGCCACGGCAGCGAGGTTGTCCTCCAGCTGCCGCACGCTGGACGCGCCGATCAGGGCCGAGGTAACGGGGGCACCCTTGAGCTGCCGGCGGAGCACCCAGGCGATGGCAAGCTGTGCCAGCGACTGGCTGCGGTCTGCCGCCAGCTCATTGAGGGCACGCACACGGTCCAGGTTTTCCCCGGAGAGCATCTGCGGGAACAGCGACTTGTCCTGCGCGGCCCGGGAGTCCTCGGGGATGCCGTCCAGGTAGCGGTCGGTCAGCATCCCCTGCGCCAGCGGCGAGAAGGCGATGCAGCCCATGCCCTCCTCGTCCAAGACCTCCAGCAGATTCGGGCTGCCGCCTTCCACCCAGCGGTTCAGCATGGAGTACGAGGGCTGGTGGATCAGCAGCGGCGTTCCCAGCCCGCGCATGATGCGCGCCGCTTCCCGGGTCTGTTCGGCCGTGTAGGAGGAGATGCCGGCGTACATGGCCTTGCCGGAGCGCACCGCCTGGTCCAGCGCGCCCATCGTTTCTTCCAACGGCGTGTTCGGGTCGGGCCGGTGGCTGTAGAAGATGTCCACATAGTCCAGTCCCATGCGCTTCAGCGAGGCGTCGAGGCTGGAGAGCAGGTATTTGCGCGATCCCCACTCGCCGTACGGGCCTGGCCACATCAGATAACCGGCCTTGGTGGAAATCACCAGTTCGTCACGGTACGGGAGGAAATCTTCGCGCATGTGCCGACCGAAATTTGTCTCGGCGCTGCCTGCCGGCGGCCCGTAGTTGTTGGCCAGGTCGAAGTGCGTCACGCCCAGGTCGAAGGCCCGGCGCAGGATGGCGCGCTGTACCTCGAACGGCTTGTCGTCGCCGAAGTTGTGCCAAAGCCCCAGCGAGACAGCGGGCAGTTTGAGGCCGCTGCGGCCCACCCGGCGGTAGGGAATGTTCTGGTACCGGTTCGCTGCAGCTTCATAGACCATCCCTTCATCATGCCATCGCAGGCCTACTGGTTCCGACCAGCGAGAGCTTGTGCGATGACTCCGGGGACCGCTGCGCTGATGTCGGAAGCGGTCAACGGTGCACCTGGCCATCCTTCCCGGTCCGCCGCTTCATGCGGTTGCGGCGTGGTCGCGCTGCCGATCCGCGACGCCTCCGTCCCGGCCAGCCCGTGGAGGCAGGCTCCCATGGCGGTCAGGGCTGCCCAATGCTCCGGTTCGGCGAAACCGGCCTCCTGCAGTCGGGCCGGGCGCACAGTCGCGGCGAGCGCTCCCAAGATCCCGGCCAGAGTGTCCCCGGAACCTGCCGTGGCCAGCCAGTCCGGGCCATCGTCCTGGCTGAACAGGGCACCGTCCGGCGCAGCGATGACCGTCACGGAACCCTTGAGCAGCACGGTGGCGCCGGTCAATCCTGCGGCCAGCGCCGCGAATTCTGCGGGTGATTCCTCAATGCGTTCCCGGTCCGTCTCCACGTCCTGGGCTTTCAGGATGCGCACGAGTTCGCCGGCGTGAGGCGTCAGGACCACGTGCGGTCCCAGCTCTGCGGGCAACCCGTCAAAGGCTCCGGCATCGGCTACCACCGGCAGGCCGGAAGCGATGGCGTCCCGTGCACGCTGTTGCTGGTCCGCGTCGCCGTCGGTCCCCGGGCCCACCAGCCACGCCTGGACCCGGGACGCCGCCACGCCGTCCTGCGAGCAGACTGCCTCGGGCGTCAGCATGTTTATCTGGCGGCAGACCTCCGGGGGTCCGAGATAGCGGATCATGCCGACCCCGGTGGCGGCAGCTGCCTTGGTCGCCAGCAAAGCCGCGCCCGGATAAGACGCAGATCCGGCCACGATGCCCAACACCCCGCGGGTGTACTTGTGGTCGGCACGGGACGGCACCGGCCACAGCCGCGCCAGATCCTGCGCTTGGAGCCGTCGCAGGCGTGGCTTCGGCAACACGTGTCCGATGCCGATATCCACTGTCTCGATCCGGCCGCAGAGGGCAGCCGCAGGGTCCAGCAGCAGCCCGGACTTCGCGCCGCCGAAGGTCACTGTCACCCTTGCCGGAAGGACTGTAGCGGTGGCCTCGCCGGTCTGTGCGTTGACGCCGCTTGGCAGATCACAGGCGATCACTGCCGGACGGCTGGCGGTACCATCGCTGCTGCCGCCGCCGGTGTGCGCCAGGACCGCCTGAACCAGTTCCCGGGCCGGACCGCGCAGCGGCCCGGATGCTCCGGTGCCCACAATTCCGTCGACCAGCACGTCGGCGGCGGAACAGGTCCGGGCTGCCGCTCCGACGGCGTCCCCGGCCAGGCCGTTCCTGCCCTCGCCTGGTCCTTCCGTTTCCATCCGCAGCACCGTGCCGCCTGCACGCCGGAAAGCCGCCAGTGCCTGCGGGTGTACCCGCTGGGAGGTGAGCACCGCCGTCGTTGTCACGCCGCGCTTTGCCACGGCCGCCGCCGCGAAGAGAGCATCGCCGCCGTTGTTGCCGCTTCCCGCCAGTACGACCAGCCGGGCACCATAGATCCTGCCCCGGACGCGCTGCAGTTCGCGCACGATGCAGGCGGCAAGGGCTGCCGCTGCACGGCCCATCAGCTCCGGCCCCTGCCCGGCGTCGAGCAGCGGCCGTTCGGCGGCGCGGATCTGGTCCGGTGTCCAGGCCTCGATCATGAAATCCTTTCGACGGGCGGCGAACGGCGGACAGGACAGCGGCCCCGGTCCTGCGCGGGTGTGCGGTTCCGCTACCGGAGCGGCCAGGGCTGCCACCCTTTGGGCAAGGCATTCAGCGTCTGCTCCGCAGCGGCGAGCTGCTCGGCAGTGTAGTCGTGGGAGGGTTCACCGCCGCCGCTTTCCCAGCCCGATCCATCCACCTGTACCAGCTGGTATTCAGCGCGTTGATGGCGCCCCACCGGGTACCGTTCCGCGAAGCCACCGGCTGCCACCGCGAGCACCTGCTGCTCGAGCCCGGAGGCTTCGGAGTCGAAAGTTTCATCGCAGGCATCACAGCCACAGGACGGGAAGGGCGAGCTGTGCAGCAATCCGGCGTGGAGGAGGACTCCCGGAAAGCCGGTGAACGTAAAGACCAGCGGAGCAGCGTCCGCAGTGTCCGGCTGCACCCTCACTGCCCTGAGAACACTGACTGCGCCGCGCATTCGGGCCGCCGTTTCTGCAGTGACATCAGTAGCGGTGGCGGCGTAGGTGGAGAGCAAATGCTCGATCAGCGCCTCTGCCACGGTGTGCAGGCCACCGAACCGCCCGGTGTTACTGGTGACGCTGTAGGAGTCCGGCGGCGCGTCCTCGCGGCCCCACCGCTCGCCGTACCGGATGGGGTTTCCGTCAGCACCGGGGTAAACCTCGGCCGGAGTGTCCGGCCGCACGTAGGGAGCCCGGTCGGCCGGCAGCGCGACCGGCTGCGGAAGATCCCCGTCATGGTCCTCGAAGCGAGGCAGCGGCTGTGGTTCCGACCCGGCCCAGGCACGGACGGTGGCCAGCGACTCCGCGAACTGTTCAGCGTCGGCCGAATGCAGGCGCTCCACCAAGCCGTTGACCACCAGGCTCATCTCGTGATCTCCGGCTTCGGCGTGGCCGCCTTCTACGCTGCGCCAATGGGCGTCAGGCCGCTGTGCGGTGACGGTGTTTCCGGCGAAAACTTCCGCTGCCCTGCCCATTTCCGGTTCGGCAAGCAGCTCGGCCGCATGTGCACGCAGGAACTCCAGCAGCCGGACCGGATCGGCCGCCAGTCCAGTCGCGTCTTCCCCGTACCGGGCACAGAACCCGACGAACGGGGCATAGCCTCCGACATGCCGGACCTCACCCGTTGCCGGCCGGTAGAGCGAGCGACCGGTGGGAACAGGCGCCGGCAGTTCGGCCGGCGTTCCCTCAAACACGTCCTCTGCTGCAGCCATGAAGCCGATCCTAGCCTGCGGCTTCGTCCCGCACTATCGCGGCAGAATGCGCCGGCAGCGTCAATCCCTCGGCGCCGTAGGAAACGGCGTCGTCGGTCGCCAGGACCAGCGTGCCCGCGCCGGCGGGCAGCCGCCGCGACTCGGTGGAGAAGTTGCAGCAGATCGCGAAGGGACCGCGGTGCAGGATCAGCCAGCCTTCGTCCTGGTCCGTCTGAGCCGAGACGGCCGCAAAGTCGGGTTCCGTCAGCTCCGGATGGTGCTTCCGGAGCGCGATCAGCCGGGTGTAAAGGCCGTGCAGCCGGGCATGGTGGCCGGTCTCGGGCTCTGCCCAGTCCAGTTTCGAGTTGCGGAAGGTCGCCGGGTCCTGCGGATCGGGCACAATGTCAGGGTCCCAGCCCATCCGCCCGAACTCCTTGAGCCGGCCGGCAGAGGTCGCCTCGCCCAGCTCCGGCTCGGGATGCGAGGTGAAGAATTGCCAGGGTGTGGAGGCCGCGAACTCCTCGCCCATGAACACCATGGGGGTGAACGGAGACATCAGGTTGAGCACGGCGGCGAGCGCCAGCTGCCCGTAGTTGAGGGTACCGGTAAGCCGGTCCCCGGCGGCGCGGTTGCCGATCTGGTCGTGGTTCTGCGTGCAGACCACCAGTTGCGGCGCGGTCACCCGGTCCTTGTTGATCGGCCGGCCGTGGTGCCGTTCCCGGAACGAGGAATAGCTGCCGTCGTGGAAGAATCCGTCCCGCAGCACCTTTTCGAGCGCTCCCAGCCCGGCGAAGTCGGCGTAGTAGCCGCTCGTTTCGCCGGTGAGGTTCACGTGCACCGCGTGGTGGAAGTCGTCGCTCCACTGCCCTGCCAGCCCGTAGCCGTTCAGTTCCCGGGGCTCGATCAACCGCGGGTTGTTCAGGTCGGACTCGGCGATCAGGAACAGCGGCTTGCCCAACTCGCCTGCGCACTGGTCGGTCGCGGCCGCAATCTCCTCGAGGATGTGCACGGCCCGCTCGTCCCGCAGCGCATGCACAGCATCCAACCGCAGCCCGTCCACGTGGTAGTCACGGAACCACATCAGCACGTTGTCGGTGATGAACCGGCGGACCTCGTCGGAGCCGGGCCCGTCCAGGTTCACCGACTCACCCCAGGTGTTGGCGCTGCTGTCGCTCAGATAGGGCCCGAACCGCGGCAAGTAGTTCCCGCTGGGACCGAGATGGTTGTAGACCACGTCCTGGATGACGCCGATGCCGTGGGCATGGGCGGCGTCCACAAACCGCTGGTAGGCGGCCGGCCCGCCGTAGCTTTCCTGCACGGCGTACCACAGCACGCCGTCGTAGCCCCAGTTGTGCGTGCCGTTGAACGCGTTGACCGGCAGCAATTCCACATAGTCAACGCCGAGTCCGGCCAGGTAGTCGAGCTTGGCGGCGGCCGAATCCAGCGTTCCCTCGGTCGTGAAGGTGCCGATATGCAGTTCGTAGATCACGCCGCCCAACGCGGGTGGCACCCAGTCCTGGTCCCGCCACGTGTGGGCACCGGCGTCGAACGTCCGGGACAGGCCGTGGACCCCGTCCGGTTGGCGCCGCGACCGCGGATCGGGCAGTGCGTTCTCCGCTCCGTCCAGCCGGTAGCCGTAGTCGACTTCTCCCTCAGGCACAGCGGCAGTGTCCGCCAGACGCCACCATCCGGCGTCGTCCGGTCCGCTCAGCGGGAGCCGCGCGACGCCCGCCTGCAGTTCCATGTGTTGGGCGCGCGGCGCCCACACTGCGAAGT
Organism: Arthrobacter sp. Dra40; assembly: GCF_059091905.1. Taxonomy (NCBI): domain Bacteria; kingdom Bacillati; phylum Actinomycetota; class Actinomycetes; order Micrococcales; family Micrococcaceae; genus Arthrobacter; species Arthrobacter sp. Dra40. Next base: position 8,668 of record NZ_JBNHHB010000077.1, on the reverse strand, counting down.
CCTTGCTCATGACCGCCTCCCTTGCCCGCGCACCAGCAGCGCCACCGGCAATTCCGCCAGCAGCTCGGCCAGCGGCACGGTTCCGGTTGCGGAGTGGCTTCGTCCGCTCAGCACATCGCGGTATTCCCCCGGGGGAAGCACGACGGCGGTGTCCCGCCACCCGCCGTCGCGCTGCAGACGCGCGGGAAGCCGTGTGGCCACCGTGACGGCACCGCCGCGGTCGAAGGCGAACGCGTGGTCGGCGGCGGGGCCTTGTACCGGAACGACCTCGTAACCGGTGAACAGCTCCGGCCGGTCGCGGCGCAGCCGGAGCGCGCGCGCGACCACCAGCATCTTGGCCGTCGCGCCGTCGTCCACCGGCGGCGTACCGCCCTGGTCCAAATTCTCCAGCGCCCGCAGCCGGGCACTGAAATCCACCGGCCGGCGGTTGTCCGGGTCCACCAGCGAATGGTCCCAGAACTCGGTCCCCTGGTAGACGTCAGGCACGCCGGGCATGGTCAGCTGGATCAATTTGGCCGCAAGGGAGTTGCTCCAGCCACATGCCTTGGTTTTCTCCACCACGCCAACCAGCAGCCGGTTCACCTCCGGGTCATCGAAGGCGGCGTCCACGGCGGCGTGGAGCTGTTTTTCGAAGTCGGGGTTCGGGTCGATCCACGAGGTGCTGTTGCCCGCTTCCCGGGCAGCCTTCTCCGCATAGGCATGCGCTCGTTCCCGGCTGACCGGCCAGGCTCCCAGTGCTGCCTGCCAGAGCAGGTCGGCGAACGGCACATCCCCGAAGGGTGCCAGCCGGTCCAGCTCTGCCAGCCAATCGGGCCACTGGTCGGCCAGTTCGGAGAGCACCGAGATGCGTGCCCGGGTGTCCTCGCTGCGCTTCGTGTCATGGGTGGACAGCGTGGTCATGGCGTGCGGCAACTCCTGCTGCCGGCGAATCAACCGCGTGTGCAGTTCGAACGGCTCGACCGCGAAGATCGACGGATCCGCCCCGACTTCGTTCAGCGAGGTCAACCGCGTGTAGCGGTAGAACGCCGTGTCTTCCACGCCCTTGGCCATCACCATGCCGGAGGTTTGCTGGAACCGCACCGCGAGTTCGGTCAGCACACCCTGCGGCTGCAGCAACGGCAGCAAGGTGGTAACCGCCTCGGCCAGGTCAGGACGGCGGACTTGGGCGGCGATGCCGGCTTCCGCCAGGTACTGCGCGCCCACCGGCAGATAGCTCCGGTACACCGGGAAGCAGCTGAGCAGTTCGGCGAGCGCGTCCGCGGCCGTCTCGAAGTCCACCCCGGCCTCGGCAGGAACCAGCCGGGCCAGGCGCAGCACTTCCGAGCGCAGGATACCGTCGGCGATGCCCCGCTTGGTGCCGTGGATCATGTGCCGGTACGGCTGGACCGGGGCCGCGTCGGTGAGGCGTTCACGCCCGTCCGGATCGACCAGCAGCCGGTCCACGTCGGCCAGCGCGTCATATCCGGTGGTGCCCGCGCTGGCCCAGTCCGCCGGCAGCTCCTCTCCCGGCTCCAGTATTTTCTCCACCAGAACATAGGCGCCGCCGGTCAGCTCCTGCAGCCGCTGGAGATAGCCTTTCGGGTCGGCCAGCCCGTCGGGGTGGTCTACCCGGAGCCCGTCAACCAGGCCTTCGTCGAACCATCGCTTGATCTCGGCGTGGGATTCGTCGAAGACCCACGGCACCTCCACCCGGACTCCGGCCAGGGAGTTGACGCCGAAGAACCGGCGGTAATTGAGTTCAGTGTCGGCCCGCCGCCAGTTGACCAACTGATAATGCTGGCGCTCATGGACCTCGCGGGCGGAAGCGCCGTCGTCCGCAGTCCCCGCGGCCAGGGGGAAGCGATGGTCGTAGTAGCGCAGCTCGCCGTCGGCCAGTTCCAGCGCCTCAAGTTCCGCGTCGCCGTCACCGAGCACGGGGAGCCGGATCTTGCCTCCGGCTGCGTCCCAGTCAACGTCAAACGCTTCGGCATAGCGCGACTCTCGGCCCTCGGCCAGCAGCGACCACCACCAGCGGTTGCAGGCCGGCGTGGCCACACCCATGTGGTTGGGCACAATGTCCACCAGGACGCCCATGCCGGCCTTCCGCGCTGCCTCGGAGAGGGCCCGCAGTCCGTCAATCCCGCCTCGGGCAGGATCAACGGCGCTGAAGTCCACCACATCGTAGCCGTGGTCCGAGCCCGGTTCCGCGGTCAGAATCGGCGACAGGTAAACCCAGTCGACGCCGAGCCTGTGCAGGTACGGCACAAGCCCGGCTGCGTCGTAGAGCGTGAACGATTCCCTGATCTGCAGTCGGTACGTGGACGCCGGCACCCTCATCCGTTGTCCTGCCCTTTCCGGTCCTCGGCAGCGGGATTTCCGGGCCCCCCGGCCGGTTCGGGGGCCGGCTGGCGCTCGGGCTCGGACATGGCCGCCACCGAGGCCGCCACCGAGTGGTCAGGTTCTTCTTCCGGTGCCGAGTGGGCCCGCAGCACGACCGTGGACTTGGCAGCTACCGGCGTCGTCTCCCCGGCCTTCAGCGGCCCGGCGGCGTTCTCCCTGCCTGCAGTGTCGATGATGACGTCCCATGCCGGGGCGTATTCCGGCGGCGGCAGTACGAACGGCACCTCGTCGTCGTCGGCGTTGAAGTACACCAGGAAATGCTCATCGGTGATCCGTTGCCCGCGGTCGTCCCGCCCACGGATGCCTTGTCCGTTGAGGAAGAGGCCAATGCACCGGCCGAGGGCTTCGTCCCAGTCCTCTGGCTCCATCGGTGTGCCCTCGGTGGTCAGCCAGACGGCGTCACTCAGCGGCTCGCCCTCGCCGCGGCGGACCGGCTTCCCGTTGAAGAACGTCCGGCGCCGGAAGGTCGGGTGCTCCGCCCTCAGCTTGTTGACCGTGGCGACGAATTCGAGCAGCGGCTGGTCCATGTTGTTCCAGTCAACCCAGGACAGCTCCGAGTCCTGGCAGTACACGTTGTTGTTGCCCTGCTGCGTGCGCCCCAGCTCGTCGCCGTGGGCGATCATCGGCACGCCCTGGCTCAACAGCAGGGTGGCCAGGAAGTTCCGCTGCTGGCGGGCGCGGAGCGTCAGGACCGCAGGATCGTCGGAGGGACCTTCGACTCCGCAGTTCCACGAGCGGTTGTGCGACTCGCCGTCGTTGTTGTCTTCGCCGTTGGCGGCGTTGTGCTTTTCGTTGTACGACACCAGGTCCCGCAACGTGAATCCGTCGTGGGCGGTGACAAAGTTGATGGAGGCTACCGGGCGCCGCCCCGTGGCCTCGTACAGATCCGAGGAACCCGTAATGCGCGAGGCGAATTCACCAAGGGTGGAGGGCTCGCCCCGCCAGAAATCGCGCACGGTGTCCCGGTACAGGCCATTCCACTCAGTCCACAGCGGCGGGAAGTTCCCCACCTGGTAGCCTCCCGGACCGATGTCCCAGGGCTCGGCGATGAGTTTGGTCTGCGACACGATGGGATCCTGCTGCACCATTTCGAAGAACGTGGACAGCCGGTCCACGTCGTAGAACTCGCGGGCCAGGGTCGAGGCCAGATCGAAGCGGAATCCGTCCACGTGCATCTCCGACGCCCAGTAGCGCAGCGAGTCCATCAGCAGCTGCAGCGAGTGGGGATGGCGCACGTTCAGCGAATTACCCGTGCCGGTGTAGTCCATGTAGTACTGCTGTTGGTCCTCGACCAGACGGTAGTAGGCGGCGTTGTCGAGCCCCCGGAAAGAGAGCGTCGGGCCCAGGTGATTGCCCTCCGCGGTGTGGTTGTACACGACGTCGAGGATCACCTCAATGCCGGCCAGGTGCAGTTCGCGGACCATCGCCTTGAACTCCTGCACCTGCTGCCCGGTGTCGCCGGAGGAACAGTAGGTGTTCTGCGGGGCGAAGAAACCGATGGTGTTGTAGCCCCAGTAGTTGGACAAGCCCTTGTCCTGCAGCGTGCTGTCGTTGACGAACTGGTGGACGGGCATCAGTTCGATGGCCGTGACACCCAGCTTCTGCAGGTGCCCGATGACCGCCGGATGAGCGATGCCCGCGTAGGTACCGCGTTGTTCTTCCGGGATCTCCGGATGCATCTGGGTCAGGCCCTTCACGTGGGCTTCGTAAATCACCGACCGGTGGTACGGAGTGCGCGGTTTGCGGTCGCCGTCCCAATCAAAGAAAGGATTGACGACGACGCCAAGCATCATGTGCTCGGCGGAATCCTCGTCGTTGCGGGAATCCTCGTCGCCGAAGTTATAGCCGAACAACGGCTGGGCCCAGTCGATCTGGCCGCTGACAGCCTTCGCGTAGGGATCCAACAGCAATTTGTTCACGTTGCAGCGCTGTCCCTGGCCCGGGTCATACGGGCCGTCCACCCGGAAGCCGTACTTCTGTCCGGGCTGGATCTGCGGCAGATAGCAGTGCCACACGTAGCCGTCAACGTCCTTGAGTTCGACCCGGGTTTCGGTGCCGTCGTCATCGAACAGACACAGGAACACTGTCTGTGCTGCTTCGCTGAACACGGCAAAGTTGGTGCCATTGCCGTCATACGTGGCTCCCAACGGATAAGCGTCTCCGGGCCAAACTTCCATACAAAGCTCCTGACGATCGATTGCGGGTCCCTCATCTTTCTTACCCCATGCCCACGACAATAGACATCCCTCGGGTATCCGCCGGGAGGGCAAATCAGGGCGGTCCGGCCCGCGGTTACAACGATCCGCCCGGTGCGGGGTTGCGTTGGACACCATGGGCCGGCGTTCGCCTTTGCTGCGCGGCCCCGGGGACAGCGCCCTTCCTGCACGACGGTTGGAACTACTGTCGACACGACCACCGCCGGCGTATGGTTGAGCTACCATCAGGTTCTCGTGAGGCAGGGTGGCCATGACCGGCAGCGGTTTGGGTTCCACAGGCGCAGTCTCCCGGCGCCAGTTCACTACGGCAACGGCCCTCACCGTGCTTGGTGCGGCAGGCCTGCTGGGAGGCAGTCTTTCCCGCGCTGCAACCGCCCCGCCCGGGAGTCCTCTTGAACTCAGCCTCGCGGCGGCCGTCGTCAACAGGGTCTACCGGGTCACCGCCCGTGAGAAAGCACGCGTCACGGACATGCCGAAGCACGAGTTCCGGGGCTTTTGGCTCTCCACCGTGCTCAACATCGACTGGCCCTCCCGGCCCGGACTGGCAGCGACCGTCCAGCAGTCGGAACTGCGCGGCTGGCTCGATCTCGCGCGCAGCCGGAATCTGAATGCCGTCATCTTGCAGGTCCGTCCCGCGGCAGATGTTTTTTGGCCATCCACCGTGGGAGAGCCCTGGTCCCGTTACCTGACCGGCACGCAGGGACAGAATCCCGGTTACGATCCCCTCGCGTACGCGGTCAGCCAGGCGCACGCCCGGGACCTGCACCTGCATGCTTGGTTTAATCCGTTCCGCGTCGGCATGACGACGAGCCTGTCGGACCTGGTTTCCGGGCATCCGGCGCGGAAAAACCCCGGCTGGACCTTCGCCTACGGTGGCCGGCGTTATTACAACCCGGGCATTCCTGCGGTGCGCAGCTTCATCATCAAGGTCATCGCGGAAGTTGTGGCGAAGTACGATATCGACGGCGTCCACCTCGACGACTATTTCTACCCATATCCCGTCGCAGGGCAGAGCATCCCGGACTCTGCGGCCTACACTGCTTACCGGTTGGCCGGGGAAAGCGTGGCAGACTTCCGCCGGCGCAGCGTCAATACCTTTGTCCGTGACGTGAGTGCCACAATCTTCGCCACCAAACCGCGGATGCTCTTCGGCATCAGCCCCTTCGGGATATGGCGCAACCGATCCAGCTCTACCCTGGGCTCAGCCACCTCAGGCCTGCAGAGCTACGATGCCACCTTCGCGGATTCCCGACTGTGGGTGAAACAGGGCTGGCTGGATTATGTGGTCCCCCAGCTGTACTGGCATCAAGGCAATCCCGCTGCGGATTACAACACGCTCGTGAATTGGTGGGCGGCACAAGTGAGCGGCACCCACTGCAAGCTCTACATTGGCGAGGCAGCCTACAAGGTGGGCGACGCTGCCCAGGGAGCCGACTGGCAGGACCCACGGGAACTTTACAACCACACGGCCACATGCCGGGCAACCACGGGTGTCAGCGGCCAGGTCTATTTTTCCGCCACGTCGGTTCGGGCCAACCGGCTGGGCAGCATCAGCCTCGTCAAGGACAAGTACTACCGGCGCGTGGCGATGACTCCGGTGATGTCCCACCTCGGTGCCCAGCGTCCTTACGCCCCGCTGATCACCAGTGCACGCTGGAACGGTTCCGGCGTAGAGCTCATCTGGCGGGGCGCAACGACCGGGACCCTCCCCCGGCACTATGCGATCTACCGCTGGGAGTCCACCGGCGCCGAGGCCGCCTACATCCCCTCGCAGGCCGGGGCCCTCCGACGCGTGCACCGCCGACGAGGCAATCCCGAAAAGTTCGTGGACACGGGCGCGGTCCGGGGACGCACGTACTGGTACGTTGTCGTCGGCATGAGCGATCTCATGGTCGAATCCGCCGCCGCATCCGCCATCTTCATCCGAGCCTAGGAAGGTGTCCAATCTCAGACAGCGATGAGGACCTCGTCCTGCTGGACATGCTGGCCCGCCGGTTTTCCGACGACCCGCTGGTGGAACACGGCACCATGTTCCGCAGTGCCGGGCTGCGGGTGGGTGGAAAAATCTTTGCGTTCCTCGGCCACGACCACCGCCTGATCGTGAAGGTTCCGCGGGAGCGCGCCGAAACGTCTGTTGCAGCGGGAGCGGCGGAACCTGTCACGATGGGACGGCGGACGATGAAGGAATGGGTCGCTTTCCCCGCAGTGGCCGGCGATGCCCCGGCGACGGAGCAAGTGTGGCTCAGCGCTGCCGAGGAGGCCTATGCGTATGTTAAGAGCCTGTGACGATACTCCCCCGCCCTGCTGAACAGCCCAGGAGTCACCATGGCAAAACTGCTGTACTCGGCCATCATGTCCCTGGACGGCTACATCGCCGACCAGAACGGCAACTTTGACTGGAGCATGCCGGACGAAGAAGTGCATGCGTTCGTGAACGGGTTGGAGGACCCTGTCGGGACGTATCTTCTCGGCCGGCGGATGTATGAAGTGATGGTGTTCTGGGAAACCGTGCCGACCGGCCCCGAGGTCCCGGCGGTCGAACGGGAGTTCGCGGAGTCATGGCTGCACAAGGACAAGGTGGTCTTTTCCCGAACCTTGCAGGAGGTTTCCAGCGCCCGTACCCGGATTGAGCGGGAGTTCAGACCGGAGGCCATCCGCCGGATGAAGACCGAGGCAGACCGGGACCTTAGCGTCAGCGGCCCCGACCTCGCCGCCCACGCCTTCAGGGCAGGCCTGGTCGATGAATGCCGGTTCTTTGTCTCGCCGGTCGTCGTCGGCGGCGGGAAGCGCTTCCTGGCGGAGGACATGAAAGTGGACCTCGATCTGCTGGACGAGCGGCGCTTCGGCAATGGCGTGGTGTACCTGCACTACCGGGTGGCCCATTAGCACCACCGCCGCCGCCAGCCCGCGGCCGGCCGCTACTTCTCAGCCACCACCATGGCCGTTGCCAGGTCGCCGTCGTGGCTCATGGACAGGTGCCAGAACTTCACGCCTTTGGCTGCCGAGGCGGCCGCGACGGTGCCGGTGAAGAGGGGGTAAGGGTCTCCCCCGCCGTCGACGCAAATGGTGCAGTCCTGCCAACTCATGCCCGACGGAGCCCCGAGGGCCTTGGCAATGGCTTCCTTGGCAGCGAAGCGGGCCGCCAGGGACCGGGTGTTGAGCTCCCGCTCGGCCGGCGTGAAGAGCCGCTCCAGCAAGGCCGGGGTGCGCTCCAGCTGCCGGCGGAACCTGGAAACTTCCACCACATCCACGCCAATGCCCACGATCATCTGACGGCTCCGGCCCGGACGGCCCACGGCGAGCGGGCGCAGCGGGGCGCCAGCACGGGTGCACCCGTGGAAATCAGCGTGCACTGCACGGGCGGCACAGAGAGCAGCCGCACGCGCCGCAGCAGCGCCGCCCGCCGGACGCGGACGGGACGCTTCGGAACGGAGCAGGCCCCGATCCTGTTGTAGGGGGACCGAGGCGCTGCAATGAGCAAACGTGTCGACATGCTGTGCGTACTGCGGGTTATTCGACGGTGACGCTCTTGGCCAGGTTGCGCGGCTGGTCCACGTCATAGCCCTTGGCTGTGGCCAGTTCGCACGCGAAGATCTGCAGCGGAACCGTGGTCAGCAGCGGAGCGAGCAGAGTCGGCGTCTCCGGCACGTAGAAGACGAATTCGGCGAAGTCCTTGACCGCGTGGTCGCCTTCCTCGGCAATGACAATCGTCTTGGCGCCGCGGGCGCGGATCTCCTGGATGTTTGAGACGACCTTGGCGTGCAGCGAGTTGCGCCCGCGCGGAGAGGGCACCACGACAAAGACCGGCTGGCCGTCCTCGATCAAAGCAATCGGGCCGTGCTTGAGCTCGCCGGCGGCGAAGCCTTCGGCGTGAATGTAGGCCAATTCCTTCAGCTTCAGCGCGCCCTCCATGGCGACGGGGAAGCCCACATGCCGGCCCAGGAACAGGACCGACTTGGTCTCGGCCATGCTCACCGCCAGGTCTTTGATGTCCTGGGCATTGTCCAGCACGGACTGGATCTTCGCCGGGATCTTGCCCAGGTCGGCCAGGATGTCCTTGATCTCGCCCTGGA